>JAZUFP010000305.1:0-1860 GCA_045640765.1 Acutalibacteraceae bacterium | reverse complement strand
TTCGTCACCCTTGCGCTGGGTACCGATCTGCAAATCGGTCGCAACGTGTTCACGGCTGAGTTCTTCGCTGCAGACCGAGCAGTAAACAACATTGTCATAACCGGCAGCGGTCTGATTTTCGACAACAGCTTCCGCCGGGGTATGACCTGCCGGGATTACCTGCTGTTCGGTGATGGTTGCGCCGCAGATCGAGCAAACCGCACCGTCGGTCAGACCGTCTTCGGTGCAGGTCGCCGGTGTGCCGGGAACGACCTTGCTCGTATGACCGTTGCGGACACAGTATTCTTCTTCGGTTGTAAAGGTAAGATTGATAATTTCAAGAGATTGACCTGCTGCCATAAAGTTTACTTTATACCAGCCCATTGCATCCTTCGTAATACCGTAATCCTGGAAATTCGTGCTGTTCAGCGGAATGGCAAAATGCGTCCAGGTATCGTAGGGAACATAGTTATCGGTCTTTTGTGCATAGGGTCCCTTATTATCAGTACTATACATTCTGAGGCGGAACGAACCGCCATTAGCCACAGAGGAAGAGCCCTGTTTCATTCTGGCATCAAATTCCACATAATCATACTTTCTGATATCTTCCCCGCCGCCTTGGATATACTGCTTCGACTGGGGGCCTTCGGCCTGAGCGGTGCTACAAGTATAGGAAAGCTGAGCCCAATATCTGTTCAACGGATCGGAGTGATGCACGTTTTGCGGATCCGGTTTATCTTTGGAGAAACAGATATTGTAAATAAAGACACGCAAACGAGGTGCAACCGTATTAATAAATAAGTTATTAATATTGGTCAGATTGGCACCGTAACTCTTAAAAGTAGAGCTGTTGATCGGAATGACCACATGATTGCCCACGCCGTCACTGGCAAGAGACGGGTTATCCGTTATTTGAGCATAGGTACCTGTCGTCAGGTCGCTGCACAAATTGATGCGGTACGTACCGCTTGCCTCAGTATTATAACCCGGTCTTTTGATCCATTGGATATCGAATTCAAGATAGTTGTACTTGGTCACATCAACCGGATTTTCAAATTTGATTCTTGCCGAAGCGGCTGCGGCATCTGTGTTATTATCCCATTGATAATAACCGACCCACCCATTCTGGAAATAGACATTAACATTCTGCGAACTGTAATAGGTTGCGGCAGACGCGGGAATCACAGCCGCAACAACAAGTAAACTGAGAACGAGACAAATTGCGAGAAGTTTTTTTACTGTTTTCATAAACATACCTCCAAATAATTTTTTCAGCACCGTACAGCGCCTTTTTCCCGTTTCGGCGCTGTACGAAATGCCCTAATGAATCCGTTGAGCAAAACGAATTGTAAATAAGGTTCAGGCGTTGATATCCTCAGGATCCAAACTGCTGATCACGCCCAGCAGATACTGTTTCAAATAGGTCGCGTCTTCCGCGTTGACGTCACCGGTATCATCAAAATCGGCATAATCGATTTTTTCTTCGGCGGCAATGGCCTTTTCCATGTGAACCAGATCGCGGATATCGATCGTTCCGTCCATATTGACGTCACCCCAAGTGGGCTCGATCAGGGGAACTTCCGGATCCGCCTCCGACTTCGTGAAACAGACATTGGTGACGGTCGCGGTCTGACCGGCTGTGACCCAGCCGATATAAACGTTGTTGATAGCGGTCAGCGTCGCGCCGTAATTCTGGAACGTGTTTGTATCCAGCGGCAGCGCGATATGATGCCATTCACTGCAGGAAACGGTACGATCCGATATCTGCGCGTAGGAAGTGTTGCCGTTTCCGAACTTGATGCGGCACTGTCCGTTTTTGCTCGCGGAACTGCCCTGATCAAGATAGATATCAAATTCCACGTAATCGTATTTTGTAATATC
>JAZUFP010000304.1:0-5384 GCA_045640765.1 Acutalibacteraceae bacterium | reverse complement strand
TAATACTTGTTTGCGATGATACGGGAAAGCGTCTGCAATCCCGCGAGGGTGCCGACTGTTCCGAAAGCGGTGAACTTTTGCCGATTTTGGAAGCATTATTGGGAAAAGACAATGTTAAACTGGTCGTTTCGGATTAAATGTTACTTTTTTCAATTTTTTGTTGCAAATTTCGGTAAAATATAGTATACTGATTTTTGATACTTTTTGAAGTTGATTTGGAGATGATTTCTATATGAAAAAAATTGGTGTTTTGACCAGTGGCGGAGACGCGCCCGGTATGAACGCGGCGGTTCGCGCGGCGGTTCGTACTGCAATTTCTTTGGGAATGACCGTAAAGGGGATCCGCTGCGGTTATAACGGTCTGATCGAAAATGATATGATCGATCTGGACGCCGGTTCGGTATCGGATATCATCCAGTACGGCGGCACGTTCCTTTATACCGCGCGCAGTCCCAAATTCAAGACCGAAGAGGGAATGCAGGCGGCGCTGGAAACCTGTAAAAAAGAGGGGATCGAAGGTATCGTTGTTGTCGGTGGTGACGGTTCGTACCGCGGGGCTCGTGATTTGTCCGAACGCGGTATTCCGTGTGTCGGCATTCCGGGTACGATCGATAACGATATTTCTTCCACTGATTACGCGATCGGTTTCGATACTGCTATGAATACGGCAATGGAAATGGTGGACAAGCTGCGTGATACCATCAAGTCCCACGACCGCTGCAACGTGGTCGAGGTAATGGGACGTCACGCCGGTCATATTGCTTTGCAGATGGGAATTGCGGTCGGCGCTACCGCCATTCTGGTGCCCGAAGTCGAAACTTCCGCGGAAGAAGTGATCGGAAAGATCCGTCGTGCGCAGGCGGCCGGTAAGCGTCACTTTATCATCGTTGTCGCTGAAGGTGTCGAAGGGGTCGGCGGTGTTGACGGTTTGGCGGCGAAAATCATGGAAGAAACCGGCATTGATACCCGTGCGACGGTGTTGGGTCATGTTCAGCGCGGCGGTAATCCGACCGTAAGAGATCGCGTCATTGCGACTCAAATGGGTTATGAGGCGGTTCAACTGCTGAATCAGGGCATTGGCAACCGTGTCATGTGTTACCGGAACGGTGTTGTGGAAAATGATGATATTTTCACGGCACTGAATATGAAAAAATCGCTGGATATGGATCTGTTGAAGATCGCGGAAATCACCTCGATCTGATCCGAAGTGTGTTAAACAGAACGGTGAACAGCCGTTCTGTTTTTTTATATCGTATTTCATAACTAAGACTTGACAGTTTACTGTTAAAAATGTTATAGTGAGTTTGTTCCATAAGAACGATAATATTTTTTTTTCTTTTATTTCTTTTGTACAATGCTTATCGGGATATTTTTTTTGAAAAAAGGAACGTGTGTTATGAAGAAGATTTTTGCCTTGATACTGGTTTTGTCATTGCTTTGCGGGTTGTTTACGGCGTTGGGTACGTTGTCGGTTTCGGCAGATTCGTTTTATACGGCGGGCGTCGTGTGCGATTTGAATCAGTCGGCGATCACGGCTACCAGTGACGCGACGGTGGGGAACATCAATCTGAAAACAATGTATGTTGCCCCGGCGGGATCTGATCTTGCGGATTATTATCACTGTGCCGGTTATATCACCGCAACCCTGACGTATGACGCCAATAATAATTGGATCGGTATGCAATCGGGCGACGGCGTGCGGATTCAGTTGAACCATCCCCTCAACGCACAGGAATTTCCGTCTTTTACGATGCGTCTGATGTTCAACTGCGGCGGTACGTTCTATGCTTTCAATCAGAATACGACGAATTATTGTCCACGCAATGCCGCGCAGGACTTTACGCTGGGCGGCAACTTTGAAACGGTCACTTTTGATACGGCACGCTTTGCGGATGACGATGGTTATGTGCGCGGTATCGTTTTTCAGTTGAAATCCGAACAGATCATTGCGCAGTTCTTCGCGGACAATCTTGTTCCGCTTTCGACTTCTTATACACCCGCTCCGGTCACCCCGATCGATGCCAACATCTACGGTGGCGTGATTTCCGGCGATTCTTCCGGCTTTGATATTTCTTTTACCGATCGTGATGCGTTCTCCGGTGCCGTGGCGGGTACGACCTATCGCGCCTCCAATAACGTATACGTTAACGGAACGGTCAATAACAATATTACCGCCGTTGTAAACGAAGATAAAACCCTTCATATCAATTATTCCGCCAATGACGGCGACGTGCTTGCCATAGACGGGCAGTTCGGTTCGGAATACGTCGGACCGGTCTCTTTCCGCTATAAAAACGACGCATGGACAAGTGTGCTCAGCGGCATTGCTTCCGAATCCTTTATCTTTGAATCGCTGCTGAATAATCCCTCTTTTGAATCGGGGACTACACGCTGGGCGCTCAACGGAAAACCGACTACCTGTTCCGACGTATTGCAGTCAACCGATGACGGTTACGCCGGAAAGGGAATGATGGTTAAACACGTTTCGGGCAGTTCTGTCAGTTATAACGTGCGCACTTCCAGTAATATTACCGTTGTGGCCGGCGCGACCTATCAGATCCGCGCAAAAGTCCGTGTGACCGGAGATGTTAAACTGGGATGCAGTTTATACAGCAATGCAACTGCCGCCGTCTGCGACAGTATCGGTAATTACACAATCGCTAAAAACGGCAATACTGCGTATGAGCAGGTCAATTACCGGCTGACGGTTCCCGCCGGAACGACCAGCGTTAAACTGCAATTGGGGCAGACGTTCGGCACTTCCGCCGCAAACGTTATTTATGACGAGATCGCGATGTACCGCCTTTTCGATAACGGTGACGTTACCGGCGACGGAACGGTGGACGTCCGCGATGTTGTCCGGCTGAAAAAGTATATCGCCGATCCCGAAAATGCGGACGTTTCTTCGCTGAATGCCGCCGATATCAATCGCAGCGGTATGATCAATGCGATCGACACGGTCGAATTGAAGGGGCTGATCCTTGAACGCGCTTCCGCCGCACTGCTGGATCCGACGGTGGTCATCAACGCGCCGACCGGCACGGTGTATCCGTATCTGGATATCTGTAAGGACTTTATTACCACGCCGGGCGCTCTGGTCAAGAATTACAGCGCGAGCGTTTCCAATCCCAATAAACCCATTACGGTCGAATGGGAAACCGTTTCGGAAAACTATACCGATTTCACGGTCGAATATGCCGCGAACGCGGAATATACCAACGCCATCAGCGTGACTACTACCGAAAAATCGGTCGATTTATACAACCTGTATAAAGGAACGAAATATTATGTCCGTGTGACTGCCCACGGCACGAACGGAAACGACTGTGTTGCAGAATCGACCTTTACCACGACGAATGAAGGACCGCGTGTCATGATGATCGACGGTCTTTATAACGTCCGTGACCTCGGCGGATATACCACGCCGAACGGCACGACCTTGCAGGGCAAGATGTTCCGCGGCAGTGAAATGAACGGTTCGCATAATATCGCACTTACTCCGGCAGGCGATGATTATATGAGCAACGTGCTCGGCATCAAGACCGATCTTGACCTGCGCGCTCCGTCCGACAGCGGTTATTGCTACGACAGCCCGATTTCGTCGGCAAATCTGCAATACGTTTCGATCGGAAACTACGCAAATGCCTTTACGCAGGGCGAACTGTTCCGTCAGATATTCTCCATGATGGGTTATGAATCCAACTATCCGTTCTATTTCCACTGCTGGGGCGGTGCCGACCGTACCGGAACCGTGGCGTTCTTAGTGAATGCGCTGCTGGGTGTCGATGAAGAAACGCTGGTAAAGGATTACGAATTTACCAGTTATTCGATCTTCGGTATGCGTGATTCCACCGGCACGGAATATCCGTTCGCGGAATTCCTGGATCAGTTGAAATCGTATGCCGGTGCAACGCTGGCGGAAAAAACCGAAAACTATATGCTTTCGATCGGCGTTACCGAAACCGAAATCTATAACATCCGCGCGATCATGCTGGGGAACCCGACCCACGTCGCGGTCAGTGCGCCCGCAACGTTTGACGCGGATAATGACGAAGACTATTTCATCGCGGTCAGCGGCGGCACAAGCGCGTCTTCCGTTACGATCAATAACGAAGCGGTCAACTACACCCGGACCGCCACCGGCGTTTCTATTGCCAAAGCGGATCTGCCGGAATTGTCGGACGGCGAGTCCGTCAACGGTGTGCTGACCCTCGCAAACGGAACTTCATATCCGTTTACCTTCCGTTACGTCAGTAACAAATCGCTTGATCTGACCGATTATTTGTTCTCCGAAACGGGGACCGTTACATTGGATTCTTCCAACACGGTCATTCAAAGTGTCGGCTCGGTCGGGTACGGCAAAAACGTCCGTATGCACCTGCAATCGGTAACCGGCGCAAACGGTTATTTGCAGGCGTTTATCGGCAGTTACGGCATCTGTCTGCGCGGCGGCAGTTTCCGGATCTGGGCATTGGGACAAAACGGTAGTTACACCGAGATCGGTCGCTGCGGTGAAACGTTACACGCGCCCGAATATGCTTTTGACGGCGGCGCGGATCTGCTGATGCGTGTTGACTGCGACGCGAACGGCGTCGTGCTGACCTGGTCGGTCATTCAAAACGACATCACGCTTTACACCTACACTTATACGGTTGGTTCTGTGAGCGAACCCGGCTATTTCGGGCGCCGTATCAATGACGAGATCCCGGGCGCGGACGCAAAGGTCACGCTGCGGATCGACGGCACTGCCTCCGGTACTCCGCTGTTGGATATCACGACCGGTATCGGCAGTAATGAACCGCCGAAAGATTATATTGAACTGAAAGATTACCTGACCTCTCAAACCGGTGTGGTCACGCTGGATGCTCATAATAATACCGTCAGCAGTAACGAGCCGATCGGTTATAATCAGAAAGTCCGCATTGATTTGCAGACCACAACGATCCAAAACGGCAGATTGTGCGTGATGATCGGCAGCTATGGCATATTGCTGCGCGGCGGCGCGTTCCGTATCGTACACCGCAACGCCGACGGCGGTTATTCCGAAAACAGTACAAATTATTCCATCAACTGTCCGCTTAATTATTTTGACACCGCCGGTCGTTACCTGATGATGGAGGTCGTCAATGATGGGGAAGACGTATATATCAAAGCATCCGCCTGCAACACCGCCGGAACGGCAGAGTGGGTCTGTGATTATAAACTCGGTACTTTCGCGGACGATAGCGGACGCGTTGCCAACGAGATCACTTCCGAAAACGCTTATCTGACCGTTGTGATCGACGGCGCGGACAACGGTACCAAGTCGGTAAAACTGCTTGCCGGCGGCGCTTCGGCGGAAGAACCCGAAGAACCGGACGAGCCGGAAGAACCGTTGGATGAGA
>JAZUFP010000303.1:0-2494 GCA_045640765.1 Acutalibacteraceae bacterium | reverse complement strand
CGTTCAGCGCGAAGGAGCCGGTATGGGTGAAGCAGTCCAGCACCCGTTTGCCTTTCGCCAGCCGTGCCACCGCCAGCCGGTTGTACCGCTGATCCAGGAAAAATCCGGTTTTCTGCCCGTTTTCCACGTCCACTTTATAGCGGATGCCGTTTTCGGTGATCCCGGTCACGGCCGATTCGGGGAAGGCGACACCGGGCAGGGGATACCAGCCCTTGTTCTGTTCCAGCCCCTCCCGTTCCCGTAAGGCGACGTCGTTGCGTTCGTAAATGCCGCGGACGGGTAATTCTTCTTCGTTCAATACTTTATATAACAGCGGAAAGATCCGGTCTTTCAGCTTTTCCATCCCGACCGAAAGGGTCTGTGTGACCAGTATATCCGAAAAACGGTCGACCGTCAGCCCCGGAAAAGAGTCAGCTTCCCCGAAAATGACACGGCAGGCGGAAACATCACCGCCCAAAACGGTTTTGCGGTATTCCCACGCGTAACGGATCCGCCGCTCGAAAAAGGCGTCGTCAAAAGTATCGTTGGCGTTGCGTGAAAGAATGCGGACGCGGATCTTGGACTGTTCGCTGTAAATGCCGGTGCCCAGATAGCGTCCTTTATCGCTGACCACGTCGACCAAAGCGCCGTTTTCGGGGCAGTCGGGGATCTGTGCGCGGATCTCGGTATCGTATACCCACGGATGTCCGCTTTCCAGCGCCGCCTGCGCTTTGCGTGAAACCGTGACGATGGGGTAATTTCGGTTTTGTTTCATAAAAACGTCCCTTTCGGCAGAAAAATCGTAAGAATTCCTTATTATTATATAGAAACGCCGTCCGGATTGCAACAAAATAAAATTTTTTCAAATTCGGGGTTGCAACCGCCCGGTAAATATGATATACTATATCGCGCACGGAGGCTTAGCTCAGCTGGTCAGAGTGCCTGCTTCACACGCAGGAGGTCGCGCGTTCGAGCCGCGCAGTCTCCACCAGAATCGCGGCAAGACCCTGATAGGGGTTTTGCCGTTTTTTGTTCTGCCGCGCATATTTGGAGGGATGAACCGTGAAACGAATCGCCGCGATCCTTTTTGTCATACTGTTATCGGCCGTGACTGCCGGCTGCCGTAAAAATCCGGGAACGGATAACGGGCCGGTCAGTTCCGCCGTTTTTGCGAATGAAAGTTCCGCGCCGGCGGGATCTTTGGTGCCGCAAAGCACGGACACGCCTGCCGCACCGTCGGAAAATGTCCCTTCGGAAGAGCCGCAAAACACCCGGTCGGAAGAACCGGAAAACACCGACGCCGAAAGCACCCGGACCGACAGCGGTAAGGGCGAAAGCGATGCGACACCGCATACGGAAAGCAAAACCGAACCGGAAGCCCCCGCCGAAACGCCGCAGAACGGTACGAAGATGGAGATGCGTTCGGAAGACGGAAAATTTGTCTGGACCGCCGATTCACAGACTATTATCTATTATCACGACGGAAAAAACGTGACCGGCTACGAAAAACTGCTTGAATGCAAAACCGAAAGGCGCGCGCAGGAAACGGTCGCCGCTTATGAAAAACTGATGGAAAAGGGCGAGGCGTCCCAAATCGAAAAAGTCGTTCAAAAAGGCACCGCCGTCCGCCTGATTTACAGAAAATCCGCTTTTCCGTACACGACCTATCAGCAGGTCAAGGCGATATACGATCAGATACAGATCGCAAACGGAACGCAGGAAGAATAATGAAAAAAGGATCCGTGCAGAGGTTCATGCACGGGTCCTTTCTGTTTTTCAGTCCGCCGCCGTGGATATGGCGGAAAGCGGTATTCTGTACAGAACCAGTTTTTTCATGATCCTGTAATCCTCCTGTGTGACGGTACCGCTCGGGTGGCGCACCAGCGTTTCCGTTCCGGTCAGGATCAGATCGTCGGCATCGGAAATGACGGTTCCGTTGACTTCGAGCGGACAGACGTCATACAGTTCGTTGTACGGCTTCGTACCCTCGATAATGCGGTTGATACGAACCAAGTCCGCGGCGGAAAAGATGTTTTCATGGTATTCTACCCTGCGGCAGGCGTTTTCGGCGGCGGTCAGGGAAAGCAGATCAGTCCTGTTCACGGCTCGATCCCCCAATCCGCTGACGAAAGCGTATCGGCGCGGATGTTATCTAAAAACACACGCAGCGCGCAGGTCAGACAGTGGTATTCCCGTTTTGAGATCTGCTTGTCGGGGGAGGTGCTTTCATCGGCGAAAATTCGCTCGCCTTTTTCCACTTTTGACAGACAGCCGTTGCTGTTCAGACGTTTTACGTAGATCATGCGGCATCCCCCTCCCATGCGGCGTCAACACACAGCCAGTCAAACGCGCCGCGGAACACGAACGGAACGGGTTGCCGCGGCAGGGAAACAGTCAGTTCGTAACGGTCGCCGGCGGTTCGGGTTACCGTGGTGGTCACCGAAACCGAAACAGTTGTGCCTGTCCCCGTTTCAAGAGATAAAGTCGGATCGTAGCCATGTCGTTCTGTGAGCCA
>JAZUFP010000302.1:0-2471 GCA_045640765.1 Acutalibacteraceae bacterium | reverse complement strand
CTTTTTTATGTGATGTTTTTTAAGACACGTGAATAGTATGGTTGCGAAGTATGCCGGTGGCATATCCGAAGCGAATTTTATTTTATATTCCGTTCATGATTTGGTATTGAATCTTCCACAATGTTTTGGTATAGTTAATGATGGATCAATCATTGGAGGTTTTAGAATGAGTGAATCATTAAAGAAAAGAAAACCTGCCGTCCAGGTATCTCATAAAGAGTTTTATCAGCAGATCGAAGAACGTTCAATGCCTTTTAAGGAGCTAATGGCATATTATCGGTGCGCCATGATGGAAATTGAAACAAAATTCCGCGTTTTAAGCGAGGAATTGTCGATCCAATATGACCGTAATCCGATTGAAACCATTAAAACAAGACTGAAATCCACGGAAAGTATTTTGGACAAGCTGAACCGCAAAGAACTGTCTGTTACGGTCGATAGTATAGAGCAGAATATCAATGATATCGCCGGAATCCGCGTGATCTGCACGTTCCCGTCGGATATTTACCGTCTTGCGGATTCATTTTTGGAACAGGACGATGTTTATCTTCTGGAACGGAAAGATTATATCAAAAAGCCGAAAGATAACGGATACCGCAGTTTGCATCTGATCGTTGAAACGCCGATTTTCTTGCACGACTGCAAGAAAATGATGAAAGCGGAAGTGCAATTCCGGACGATATCTATGGACTGGTGGGCAAGCACCGAACATAAAATTCGTTACAAAAAGGAAATCTCGGATGACGATAATATCAATCGGGAGCTGGCCGAATGTGCAGGGCTGGCGGCTGATCTTGACCGAAGAATGGAGAAAATTCAACAATCAGTGCTGAAAAGAAAATAATTGATTTGGTGAATCTGTTTCAGATTCACCTTTTTTATTTGGTATGCCTTGACAGAAAGCCCCACAAAGTTTATAATTACAATGATTTTTAATCTGTTCATATTTATTTCACAGTTTTAATAAATTGTTGTGTTTTAATAATGCTGTAAGAAAGGATGATTTTTATGGCACAGAACAGAATATTGATCGTTGACGACGACGAAAATATATGTGAATTATTGCGTTTGTATTTGGAAAAAGACGGATTTGAAACCCGCATTGCCAATGACGGTGAACAGGCGGTCGCGTTCGCTCATGAATTTGCACCCGATTTGATTTTGCTGGATATCATGCTGCCCAAACTGGACGGATGGCAGGTATGCCGGCAGATTCGAAAAACCTCGGAAACGCCGATCATTATGTTGACCGCAAAAGGGGAAACGTTTGATAAGGTCCTCGGTCTGGAACTCGGGGCGGATGATTACGTTACGAAACCGTTTGATACCAAAGAGGTTCTTGCACGGATCAAGGCGGTCCTGCGCCGATCGGGCGAAAGTGAAAAATCCGGTGGTCAGCAGGAAGTGCGTTTTGATAAACTGTGTGTTAATCTGACTAACTACGAATTGATCGTAAATGGCACGGCCGTTGATACTCCGCCGAAGGAACTGGAACTGATTTATCATTTAGCCAGCAATCCGAACCGCGTTTATACCCGTGATCAGCTTTTGGATGAGGTATGGGGATTTGATTATTACGGTGATTCCCGTACGGTCGACGTCCACGTAAAGCGCCTGCGTGAAAAACTGGAAGGCGTTTCCGAACAGTGGAACTTGAAAACGGTTTGGGGTGTCGGATACAAATTTGAGGTCAAATAGTCATGCGGTCAAAACTTTTTATTAAGTTCTTTTTCCCCATGGCGCTGATCATTTTGGTCAGTTTGACCGCCATGATGTTGATCATGACCTCTGTTTTCAATAAGTATCTGGCGGAATCAAGTTATAAATCCCTTAAAAAGGCTTGTGATGCCGTGTCGGATTTTACCGAAATGGAACTTGCTTCCGGTGAAGATCTCACCAGTAATTTAGGGGATTATCTATACTATATTACAAGCAATATTTCCGACGTTACCAATTTCGATATGTTTATCACCGATGCGCTGGGGCAGGTGCGTTCTTGCAGCTGTGATGAATGGAAAGCAAAACATTCCTGTATTCATTCCGAAAAAAATATTTCACTGGATCTGATTCGTCGTGTACAAAATTCCGAGCTGCGGGAAATGAATACCTTGGGAATCTATCCGTATCCGCATTTTGTTTATGCGAAATCCGTGAAACATAACGGCACATTTGCCGGCACGGTTTTTGCTACGGCACCGCTTTCCGTCACACGTTCAATGATCCGGACCACGACGAAATACTATCTGCTTTCGGCGATCATTCCGTTGATTATTATTTTCTTCGCGATCTATGCTATGACCTACCGGCTGACACGACCGTTGAAGCAGATGTCGCGCGCGGCGCAGGCAATGGCAAAAGGCGATTTTTCTAAACGGATTCCCGTCACGCGCGATGATGAAATCGGGGAATTGGCGGTATCTTTCAACCAAATGACCAACGCGTTGGCACAGTTGGAAAAAATGCGCCGCAGT
>JAZUFP010000301.1:0-12385 GCA_045640765.1 Acutalibacteraceae bacterium | reverse complement strand
CCGGTATTTACGAACAGATCCGCAAGAACGAAACGACGGCA
Source organism: Acutalibacteraceae bacterium (assembly GCA_045640765.1). Lineage (GTDB taxonomy): Bacteria > Bacillota > Clostridia > Oscillospirales > Acutalibacteraceae > UBA737. The sequence goes on along the minus strand of JAZUFP010000301.1, from coordinate 12,344 downwards.
ACGAAAAAAGCATTGTACGATCAACTGCGTGCCGATATTGATGAACTGCCCAAGTTCGGCAACGATGTGACGGACGTTGACCTGTTCGCGCGGGACGTTGCGTATACCTATACCCGGCCGCTGCAAAACTACAAGAATCCGCGCGGCGGAATTTTCCACGCCGGGTTATATCCCGTTTCGCCAAACGTGCCGCTGGGCGCCCAGACCGGTGCAACACCGGACGGACGGCTGGCGGGTACCCCGGTGGCGGACGGTGTTTCGCCGGCATCGGGACGTGATACCCACGGACCGACCGCTTCCTGCAACTCGGTGGCGAAACTGGATCACGGCATTGCTTCCAACGGAACGCTATTCAATATGAAATTCCACCCCAGCGCGCTGAAAGGCCGAAGCGGGTTGGAGGGTTTTGTCACGCTGATCCGCGGCTACTTCGCGCAGAAGGGAATGCACATGCAGTTCAATGTGGTCAGCCGTGAAACGTTGCTGGACGCGCAGAAGAATCCCGATCAATACCGTTCGCTGGTCGTTCGTGTCGCGGGATACAGCGCACTGTTCACCACGCTTTCCCGCTCGTTGCAGGATGATATCATCAACCGTACCGAACAGGGTACGGTATAACCGAGGAAAAATATGGAAGATTATTTGAACGTCAGGGGAAGGATCTTTGATATTCAGAAATTCTCGATCCATGACGGTCCCGGTACGCGGACGATCGTTTTCCTGAAAGGATGCGTTTTGCGCTGCCGCTGGTGCTGTAATCCGGAATCTCAACACTACGGGATCGAACAGATGCAGCAGGGCGGCAAAACGAAAACGGTCGGTCGGGACGTGACCGTAGGCGAGGTCATGGATGAGGTCGATAAAGACCGCATTTATTACCAGCTTTCGGGCGGCGGACTGACGCTGTCCGGCGGTGAATGCCTGTGCCAGCCCGATTTCGCCGAAGCGCTTCTGCACGCGGCGAAGGATCGCGGCTACTCCACGGCGATCGAATCGACCGCCTGCGCGCCGATCGACACCATCCGCAAACTGCTGCCGTATCTGGATACCTATTTAATGGATATCAAACACATTGACCCTGAAAAACACAAGGCGTTTACGACAAGGGACAATCAGCTGATCCTTGAAAACGCCCGGATCCTCGCCAAAGAGGCAAACCGCCTGGTGATCCGCGTGCCGGTCATTCCGACCTTTAACGACACGCCCGGGGAGATCGCCGCTATTGCCCGGTTTACCGCCGGGATCATGCCGCACGGCGAGATCCATTTACTGCCGTATCACCGTCTGGGACAGGATAAATACGCCGGACTGGGACGGACTTATACATTGGATTACATTTCACCGCCGACCGATGCGCATATGCAGGAATTGTTAAAGGTCGCGGAACAGTATGGCCTACGGGCCAGGATCGGAGGTTGAGCTGCGTGGACTTGAATTTTGACGCACTGAAAAACGACGGCAAAGTCCGTATCATTCAGGAACTTGTTCCCGGTAAACAGATCACGTTGGCTCACGTGATCGCAAATCCGGACCCCGTTCTGTATGTAAAACTGGGACTGGATCCCGCCGGCGACTATCAGACCATGGCGATCGGCATCATCACGTTAAGCCCTGCCGAAACGGCGATCATCGCCGGTGATATCGCCACGAAATCTTCCGGCGCGCAGCTCGGGTTTGTTGACCGGTTCAGCGGTACGCTGATCGTGACCGGATCGGTATCGCAGGTCGGCGAGGCGGTCAAGGCGGTCGTCGATTATGCCGCCGACGTACTGGGATTCACCGTCTGCCCGATCACCAAAACATGAACAAGGTCATACTGATCGGCCGTTCCGGGTGTGGCAAGACCACACTGACGCAGGCATTGCAGGGAACGCAGATCCATTATAATAAAACGCAAAGCGTGGAGCGGGACGGATTTATGATCGACACGCCGGGCGAATACGTTGAAAGCCGGCAGTTTGGTGCCGCGCTGGCGGTTTATACTTATGAAAGCGATATCGTCGCGCTGCTGCTTTCGGCGACCGAACCGTATTCACTTTACAGTCCCAACGTGGTGACCATGGCAAACCGCCCGGTCATCGGCATCGTAACGGGCATTGACCGCAAAAACGCGGATCCCGACCGTGCCGAGCGGTGGCTGTCGTTGGCTGGCTGCCGGAAAATTTTCCGTGTCAGCGCGGTCACGGGGCAGGGAATGGACGGATTGCGTTCATTTTTGTCCGATTTTGTGCCGCGGGATCATTACAAAAACGGATATTTTGATATCTGAACCGTAATTTTTCAGAAAAAACAGCAAATTTGGCATAAAACAAAGCAAAAAATCAACAAAAACAAAATATTTTTTAGTGTTTTGTGTTGACTTTTGTTGGATTTCGTGTTATATTTGTTGTGGTAAATAAGGATTTCCAAAACAATATTCTATAAAAGGAGTAGAACATCCATGACATCAGAGTATGAAATCAAAAAACAAATCTGTGAGATCGGCAAACGCATCTATAACAGAGGCATGGTCGCCGCCAACGACGGTAATATTTCCGTAAAGTTGAACGACAACGAATTCCTCTGCACGCCGACCGGTGTTTCCAAGGGTTTCATGACCCCGGAATACATCTGCAAGGTTGACAAAGACGGCAAGGTCATTCAGGCCAACCCCGGCTTCAAACCGTCCAGTGAAATCAAGATGCACATGCGTGTTTATCAGAAACGTCCGGACGTACAGTCGGTCGTTCACGCACATCCGATGTACGCGACCGCGTTCGCTATCGCCGGCATTCCGCTGACCCAGCCCATCATGCCGGAAGCGGTCATCGCCCTCGGCTGTGTTCCGATCGCCGAATACGGCACCCCCTCCACCATGGAGATCCCGGACGCTGTTGAAAAGTATTTACAGCATTTCGATGCCGTCCTGCTTGAAAACCGCGGCGCGCTGGCTTATTCCGACAGCCTGCTGGCGGCTTATCACAAGATGGAATCGGTCGAATTCTACGCAAAACTGCTTTATCTGTCCAAACAGTTGGGCGGCCCGCAGGAATTGTCCAAATCGCAGGTCGAACGCCTGTATGAAATCCGCCGTCAGTTCGGCATGACCGGTAAACATCCGGCAGACCTCTGCCCGAACGCGCAGGCGGGTCTTCCGTCCTGCCACGGCTGCGGCGGCAGCTGCAAGGGTGACTGCGGCGGCAACAATGATCTGGTCGCGGAAATCACCAAGAAGGTCATGGAACAACTCGGCAAGTAATTGCCGGCATTTCGAAAGGAAGTGCAGAACATGACCGAACAGGAAATCGCGAAAATAGTCGGTACGGTGCTGAACACTTTGCCGCACGCGGATATTTCTCTGCGGCAGGCAAACGCGCTGATCTCGGCAGTCTTCGGCAAGGCACGCGAAATGGGTGTCAAAGCCGTTGCCGCGGTCGCGGACAGTCACACCAATCCCGTTTCGGTACAGTGTATGGCAGATTCTTTCGTTGCCAGTTACGACATCGCTTTCAACAAGGCCTATACGGTGACGGCGCTTAAAATGCCGACATCGGATCTGGCAAAGCTGGCGGCACCGGGCGGTTCGCTGTACGGGATCCAGTTTACCAATCAGGGTAAGATCGTGATCTTCGGCGGCGGCGTACCGTTGTATGACCCGTCGGGCAATATCGTCGGGGGCCTGGGTGTCAGCGGTGGTACCGAGGCACAGGATACCGCGTTGGCGGAATTCGGTGCCGAATGGTTTACCGAACATATTCGTTAAGAAAGGAATAGTACTTATGAACTCTGCAGATATTGAAAAAATCGTAAAGCAGATCATCGGGGAAATGCAGGGAAGTACGGCAGGTTCCGCGCCGGCAGCTTCGGGTCCCATTCCGAAGACCGCCCGCGTCGCGGTGCTGACTTCACTGGAACACTTTGACGTTAAGGAATTCCCCATTCCGCAACTCGGCGACGACGATATCCTCGTCAAGGTCGAGGGTTGCGGCGTCTGCGGAACCGACGCGCACGAATTCAAACGTGACCCGTTCGGCCTCATTCCGGTCGCGCTCGGACACGAGGGCACCGGCGAGATCGTCGCCATGGGTAAAAACGTGAAGAAGGACAGCGCCGGCAAGCCGCTGAATATCGGCGATAAGGTCGTCACCTGTATGATCTTCAAGGACAACCCCGATATTACGATGTATGATCTGAACAAACAGAACGTCGGCGGCGCGGACGTTTACGGTCTGCTGCCGGATGACGATATCCACCTGAACGGCTGGTTCTCCGATTACCTGTTCGTTCGCGGCGGTTCGACCATCTTCAACGTCAGCGATCTGGATCTGGATTCCCGTATCCTCATCGAACCGGCGGCGGTGTTGATCCACGCGGTGGAACGCGCCAAAACGACCGGCATCCTGCGTTTCAACAGCCGTGTGGCTGTTCAGGGATGCGGCCCGATCGGTCTGTTGTGCATCGCGGTCCTGCGTACGATGGGTATTGAAAACATCGTCGCGGTCGACGGCAACGAACAGCGCCTGGCATTCGCCAAGGAAATGGGCGCCGAAAAGTCGGTCAACTTCAAGGATCATCAGGGACTGGAAGCATTGACCGGCGCGGTCGAAAACGCTTTCGGCGGTCATCTGGCGGACTTCGCGTTCCAGTGTACCGGTTCTCCGGTGGCACACGCCAACATTTATAAATTCATTCGCAACGGCGGCGGTCTTTGCGAACTGGGCTTCTTTATCAACGGCGGTGACGCGACCATCAATCCGCACTTTGATATCTGCTCGAAGGAAATCACCACGGTCGGCTCCTGGGTCTACACCCTGCGCGATTATGCCACCACCTTTGATTTCCTGAAACGTGCAAAAGCCATCGGTCTGCCGGTGCAGAAACTGATCACGCACCGCTTCCCGTTGGATCAGATCAATGAAGCGCTGAAAACCAACCTGTCCATGCAGGGATTGAAGATCGCAATCGTTAATCAGTAAGGGGAATCGTTATGGGAAAGGCAGTCGGAATTATTGAGGTATACGGCCTGGTCGCCGCCTTCGTCGCGTGTGACGCGGGATGTAAAGCGGCCGACGTTACGGTCGAAAACTTTGATAAGAACAAACCCGGCAATCCGGACGGTCTCCCGGTCCCGCTGATCGTCTGTCTTAAATTCCGCGGCGATGTTTCCGCGGTCGAGGCGGCGGTCGAAGCCGCAAAAGCGGCGGCGGAACAGGTATCCGGCGTCATTTGCACACACATTATCGCCAACGTTGAAACCGACACCGAAAAGATGTTGAAACTCAACGCGTTTGATAAAAAATAAAATTAAATTTTACGGAGGAAATAACAATGGCACTCGAAGCATTAGGTATGGTAGAAACCAGAGGTTTGGTCGCTTCTATTGAAGCCGCCGACGCAATGGTAAAGGCAGCAAACGTTCAACTGATCGGCACCGAAAAGATCGGTTCCGGTTTGGTATCCGTCATGGTCCGCGGCGACGTCGGCGCCGTGAAGTCCGCCACCGAAGCCGGCTCTGCGGCCGCTTCCAAACTGGGCGAACTGGTGGCTGTTCACGTCATTCCGCGTCCGCATTCTGACGTTGAAAAGATTTTGCCGACTTTGAAATAATCTTTGAGGGGAAACTCGGATGAATTCTTTGGGACTTGTTGAGGTACAAAGCGTCACGGCGGCCGTCGATTGTCTGGATATCATGTGCAAGGCGGCGGAAGTGAAATTTGTTACCTGGGAACGCAAACTCGGCGGAAGACTTGTCACGATCATCGTGGAAGGGCAGGTCTCGGCGGTTACCGCCGCGGTGGAAGCCGCGGTCGCGGGGGCGGTCATCCGTCCGGCGTCACACGCGGTCATTGCCAATCCGCACAGTGAAACAGAACGTATGGTTATGCTCAGCGCTTCCCGTCTGCTGAAAAAGGCAAACGGAAACACGCAAGACAAGACCGAGCGTCACATCCAAGAGGTTTGATTTGAAAGGTGGTACCCACAATGGCTACGGCAAGTAATAATACACCGAAAAAAGCGACGCCTGTGAAAGCAGACGCGCCGAAAAAAGAAACTGCCAAAAAGGAAACGACTGTAAAGAAGGAGGAAAAGAAAATGGCACTTGAAGCATTAGGTATGGTAGAAACCAGAGGTTTGGTCGCTTCGATCGAAGCAGCCGATGCAATGGTCAAGGCGGCAAACGTTCAGCTGATCGGCACCGAAAAGATCGGTTCCGGTTTGGTGACCGTCATGGTCCGCGGCGATGTCGGTGCGGTCAAATCCGCTACCGAAGCCGGCTCTGCAGCCGCTTCCAAACTGGGCGAACTGGTGGCTGTTCACGTCATCCCGCGTCCGCATAATGATGTTGAAAAGATTTTACCGACTTTGAAATAATCTTTTCACAAAACACTGTTAGTAATCCGGGAAACCGGCAACTATGAATTTTTTACAGGAGGAAAAACAAATGGCACTCGAAGCACTTGGTATGGTAGAAACCAGAGGTCTGGTCGCTTCCATCGAAGCAGCCGATGCAATGGTCAAGGCTGCTAACGTTGAACTGATCGGTACCGAAAAGATCGGTTCCGGCTTGGTATCCGTCATGGTCCGCGGCGACGTCGGCGCGGTCAAGGCAGCTACCGAAGCGGGCTCCGTCGCAGCTTCCAAACTCGGTGAGTTGGTCGCTGTTCACGTCATCCCGAGACCCCACGGCGACGTGGAAAAGATTTTGCCCTCCATTAAATAATTGAAGGTTGGCAAATCACTGCGCAGGATTTGTTTGGGCTTCGCTTCGGCGAAGCCCAGAGATCTGCGAAAAACCGTATAAGAAAGGAAAAAAGAGTATGATCGTCGGAAAAGTTGTAGGCAGCGTGGTCGCCACGCGCAAGAATGAACGTCTGCTCGGCAGTAAGTTCATGATCGTCGATCCGATCGAAAATATGTCCGAAACAGGCCGCATCGTTGCGATCGATAACGTCGGAGCCGGTATCGGGGAGATCGTACTTGTAGCACAGGGCAGCGCGGCACGCATCGGCTGTGATCTGGAAACTGCGCCTGTTGATGCCGCCATCGTCGGCATCGTTGATGATTCTATCGGATTGTTGGACTGATAACACTATGAAATTAAATGAAGTTAAAACACTGCTTCAAAACAGTGGGGTCGTCGGTGCCGGCGGCGCGGGGTTTCCCAGTTACGCGAAACTCAGCGACAAGGCGGATACGGTCATCCTCAACTGCGCGGAGTGTGAGCCGCTGCTCAAACTGCACCGCCAGGTTTTGAAGTTCCACGCGCGCGAGATCCTGACCGCGTTGGATACCGTCCGTCAGGCGGTAGGCGCCGAACGCGCCATCATCGCGATCAAACCGTCCGCGAAGCATACGATCGCCGCGTGTGAAGCGTGTATCAAGGATTTGAATAAGATTTCAATCGGACTTCTGCCGGAGGTTTATCCCGCCGGGGATGAAGTCATCGCAATATATGAAGTAACGGGAAGGATCGTTCAACCGGGACAACTGCCCATTTCGGTGGGTGTAACGGTCTTCAACGTGGAAACCATGCTGAACGCGTACCGTGCGCTGACCGAAGGCAAAAACGTCACGCATAAGTACATCACCGTGACCGGTGCCGTCAAAGAGCCCGTTACCCTGCGTGTCCCGCTGGGGGTCACCTTCCGCGAAGTCATCGACTACGCCGGCGGGCCGACCATCGGGAATTACGAACTGTTGTGCGGCGGGCCGATGACCGGCGTGCTGACAACGGAATCGGACGTGGTCACCAAGACCAGCAACGCCATCATCGTGCTGCCGGCGGATCACCCCGTCATTCAGAAAAAACACGCCAACCCCGCCATTTCGTACAAAAGGGCGATGTCGGCGTGCTGTCAGTGCCGGATGTGTACCGATCTGTGTCCCCGTAATCTGCTGGGACATCCGATCGAGCCCAACCGCTTTATGCGCTCGCTGACAAGCGGCGTCACAAAGGATACCGCGGCCTATACCGGAGCGTTTTTCTGCTCCTCCTGCGGGCTTTGCGAAATGTATTCCTGTTTCCAGAACCTTTCGCCCCGTACCCTGCTTTCGGCGATGAAGGGTGAACTGCGGAAGAACGGTGTCAAGCCGCCGCAGGTCGAAGCCGACGCGGTCAAACGCGTCAGAGACGGCCGCCGTATTTCCAAAAACCGCCTGATCGCCCGTCTGGGCCTTGCGGAGTATAACTCACAGGCGTTCCTCGATGAACGTGAAATCGTACCGAAAACGGTCCGTCTGCTGTTAAGTCAGCATATCGGCGCGCCGGCTGTCGCCACGGTCAAAGCCGGACAGCAGGTCAGCGCGGGTGAACGGATCGCCGATCCGGCGGAAGGCGCGCTCAGCGTTGCCATCCATACGCCGATCAGCGGTACCGTAAAAGAAGTAACCGATAAATACATCATTGTCGCCGCCCGTTGACGGCACTGTGGAGGGAAGTATACAAATGGTCAAAGCATTAGGTATGGTGGAATTTCTGACCGTCTCTGCCGGTATGACCGGCGCCGATACGATGGTCAAGACCGCCGACGTGGACATTGTTGAAGCCGCCACGGTCTGTCCGGGTAAGTACATTGTTCTGATCGACGGGGAACTGAGCGCCGTCAAGGCCTCGGTCGAAGCCGCCAAAAGTCAGAACCCCGAAAAGGTCATCGACAGTTTCGTGCTGGGCGCTCCGCACGAATCCCTGTATCCGGCGATTTACGGCGCGACACCGCCCGAATCGGTCGAAGCGCTCGGCGTCATGGAAAGTTTTTCCGCCGCCAGCTGTATCGTCGCCGCTGATGCCGCCGCGAAAACCGCCTGGGTCGAACTGATCGAACTGCGCCTGGCACGCGGTATGTGCGGTAAATCCTATCTGTTGCTGACCGGATCGGTTTCAGCGGTCGGTGCCGCGATCGAACGCGCAAGGCAGGAAACCGAAGAACGCGGTATGCTGCTTGACAGCTCGGTCATTCCGCGCCCCGATCAGAAGATCTGGAAAAGTATTTTATAATTAGCATATATCCTTTCCGCGCCAAAACGAAAAGGGAGTGATTATTTGTTAGCCATTGAACGCAGAAATGCGATTTTGGCAAAACTGTCACTGGAAGGCAAGGTCGTTGTCAGTGATTTAAGCCGGGAATTTTCGGTAACCGAAGAAACCATCCGGCGTGACCTTGAAAAACTGGAAAGCGACGGTCTGGCACGCAAAACCTACGGCGGTGCCGTGAAAAACGAAAATTTCAATACCGACCTGCCGTTCCATATCCGTCAGCAGACCAATATGGAAAGTAAGCAGAAAATAGCGGTATTACTGGCCGAAATGATCCACGACGGCGATTATATCATGCTGGATTCCAGTACGACGGCGCTGTGCGTGATCAAAAATATCATGAACCGCAAAAAAATCACCCTGATCACCAACTCTATTGAGATCATGCTGGAACTTTGCAATAAACCCGACTGGACGATCATTTCGACCGGCGGTGTGCTGAAAGAAGGCGGACTCAGTCTGGTGGGGTATCAGGCGGAACGGATGGTCAGCGGCTTCCACGTCGATATGGCGATCTGCTCCTGCAAAGGCATGGACGCCGACATGGGCGTGACCGATTCCAACGAACGCGACAGCGAGATCAAAAAGGCATTTTTCGCTTCGGCAAAACGCCGGGTGCTGGCAGTAGACAGTTCCAAGTTTGACAAGGCCTCTTTTGTCAAGGTCTGCGGCATCGGCGACGTTGACGTGGTCGCGACCGATGAAGATCCCGGTAAACGCTGGTCCGAACGTTTGCGGGATGCCGGTGTTGAACTGGTTTTCCCGGAAAATAAAAATGAATCTGATTTTTTGGAGTGACAAAAATGAAAATATTAGTAGTAAACGCAGGCAGCTCTTCCCTCAAATATCAATTTATTGATATGGAAAACGAAACCGTACTGTGCAAAGGTAACTGTGAACGTATCGGTCTGTCGGGTACCATTTCCCATAAGGTGCCGGGACGTGACCCCTACAAAGCGGAATATCCGATGCCGACTCACAACGAAGCCATCGCACTGGTGTTAAGTCTTCTGACTGATCCCGAAAAGGGCGTCATCGCCGGTATCGACGAAATCGACGCGGTCGGTCACCGGATCGCGCACGGCGGTGAAAAGTACCGTAAGTCCACCCTCATCGACGACGAGGTACTGCAATATCTGGAAGGCATCGTGCCGATCAATCCGCTGCACGGTCCTCCGGCGATCGCCGGTATGCGCGCCTGCATCGCGCAGATGCCCGACACACCGCAGGTCGGCGTGTTCGACACTTCGTTCTACGGGGATATTGAAGATTACCGTTACATCTATCCGCTGCCGTATGAATACTATACCGAAAAGAAGATCCGCCGCTACGGTTTCCACGGCACTTCACACCGCTATGTTTCCAACCGTGCCGCCGAAGTTGTCGGCAAGGATCTGAAAGATCTGAAAATCATCACCTGCCATCTGGGCAACGGTTCGTCGGTCACCGCCATCAAAAACGGTGTCGCCATTGATACTTCCATGGGCTTCACCCCCCAGGAAGGCGTCATGATGGGTACCCGTTCGGGCAGTTTCGATCCCACCGTGCTGACCTATATCATGAAGACCGAGGGTCTTTCGGCGGAAGAGGCCGAAAACCTGATCAATAAGCAGTCCGGCATGCTCGGCATCAGCGGTATTTCCAGTGATGCCCGTGACGTCGCGGACGCGGCACACGCCGGTGACAAACGCGCCATTCTGGCACAGAAGATGATCGGCAACAGCGTTAAGCGTCTGATCGGCGCCTATTATGCCGAACTGAACGGACTGGATCTGCTGATCTTTACCGCCGGTCTCGGTGAGTATGACGAGGATATCCGCCGCTATGCCTGCGAAGGACTGGACGCGCTGGGAATCAAGATCGATGTTGAAAAGAATGACCACGCGCCGCGCGGTGAAGAATTTGAACTGACCGCTCCGGGCGCCACTGTCCGCACCTTCATCCTTCCGACCAACGAGGAACTGATGATCGCGCGTGACGCCGCGGCACTTGCAAAATAATCGGGAGGAAGTTAATAATCATGGCTGAAATCACCAAGTCTGATATTGAACAGATCATCAAACAGGTCATCAGCAGTATGGACAGCGGCAACACCGCTTTCGCTGCGAAATATACCAGTACGACTTATGAAGGCCGTCAGCTGATCGGTATTTATTCCGACATGAACGAAGCCATCGCCGCCGCGAACGAGGGTTATAAAGCCGTTCGTAAAATGAGCGTGGAACAGCGGGAAAAAATCATTACCGCCATCCGCAAACTCGCGCGCGAGGAAGCCGCCGTTCTGGGTCAGCTGGGTGTTGCCGAAACCGGCATGGGCAATCCGGAACATAAGCGTCTGAAACATATTCTGGTCGCCGATAAAACCCCCGGCACCGAAGATATCGTCAGCGAAGCCAAGACCGGTGACCACGGTCTGACGCTGGTCGAAATGGCTCCGTTCGGGGTCGTCGGCGCGATCACGCCGTCCACCAACCCCAGTGAAACGGTCATCTGTAACAGTATCGGCATGATCGCCGCGGGCAACGGTGTTGTCTTCAATCCGCATCCGGGTGCGATCTGCACTTCCAACTACGCGGTAGATTTGGTCAACCGTGCCTGCTTCTCGGCAGGCGGCCCGAAGGTATTGGTCGCTTCGATGGATAAACCGACGTTGGAATCGGCCGACGTGATGTATAAACATCCCCTGGTCCGTATGCTGGTCTGCACCGGCGGTCCCGGTGTGGTACGCTCGGTACTGTCCAGCGGTAAAAAGGCGATCGGCGCCGGCGCGGGCAACCCGCCCGTCATCGTGGACGATACCGCCGATATCGTCAAGGCCGGTAAGGATATCATTGACGGCTGTACGTTCGATAACAATCTGCCCTGCATCGCGGAAAAAGAAGTTTTCGCGTTCAGTAATATCAAGGATCGCCTGATCGCCGAAATGCTGAAAAACGGCGCTTATATGATCTCGGCGGCACAGGCCGACGCGCTGGCGCAGGTCGTTCTGGTCGAAGTGACCGACAAAAAGACCGGTGCCAAGAAAAAACAGATCAACCGCAAATGCGTGGGCCGTGACGCAAAGGTCCTGCTGGAAAAAATCGGTGTCAAGGTCGGAAACGATATTCGTTGTATCATCTGCGAAGCCGATTTCGATCATCCGTTTGTCCAGACCGAACTGATGATGCCCATTCTGCCGATCGTCAGCGTTCCGGATATCGACACCGCGATCGACATGGCGGTCAAGGCGGAACACGGAAACCGTCATACAGCGCACATGCACTCGAAGAATATCGATCATCTGTCCCGCTTCGCGGCGGCGGTCGAAACGACCATTTTCGTGAAAAACGCG
>JAZUFP010000300.1:0-1619 GCA_045640765.1 Acutalibacteraceae bacterium | reverse complement strand
ACCGAACGCAGCGGAAGATCCCAGCGGTAATTTTCCCGGAACAGCGCGATCCCTTTTTTGGCGATCTCCATCGGTGTGTTCAGCGGAATATTGAGCGCCCGGCTGAACTCCTGTATTTTCAGCGCCGTGTTTCGGGTATGGACCTGCACGTTGCCTGCAAACAGATCGTAACGCCGCAGCTCCCGCGTGATCTCTTCCGCCAGACCGACAAAAATTTTCCATACGGCGTCCTCGTCGGTGATATCCTGCGGCGGTGTGACCGATCGGCCGATGCTTTTCGGTCGGTCGTTTTCATTGGGTACGGTGACCGGGGAATGATCTTCCCCCAAAGCGAACTGCCGCAGCTGAGGTCCGGTTTTCCCCAGCAGGTCCGACAGCGTGCGCTCGGGACACGCCGCCAGATCCCCGATCGTCACGATCCCGCGGTTTTGCAGGGTCTTGGCGGTATTATGCCCGACAAACAGCAGGTCGCCGACCGGCAATCCCCAGACTTTTTCTTTGAAGTTTTCCCGGTCGATCACGGTAACGGCGTCGGGTTTTTTCATATCCGAACCCAGTTTGGCGAATACTTTGTTGAAACTGACTCCGATCGATACGGTCAGCCCCAATTCTTTTTTGACGGCGGCGCGGATCTGCTCGGCAATGGCGGGACCGTCCCCGAACAGCAGGGTACTGCCGGTCACGTCCAGCCACGATTCGTCAATGCCGAACGGCTCGATCTGATCGGTATACCGCGCCAGAATTTCCCGTGTGGCACGGGAATAGTGCTTATACTGCTTGTAATCGGGCGGCAGTACCACAAGATCGGGACATTTGGATTTTGCCATCCAGGTCGCTTCGGCGGTTTTTACGCCGAATTTTTTTGCCAGTTCATTTTTGGCCAGTACGATGCCGTGCCGTTCCTCGGTGCTGCCGCAGACCGCCACGGGCAGATCGTACAGGGTCGGGTGGGACAAAAGAGAAACCGACGCGAAAAAATTATTCAGATCGCAATGTAAAATGATACGGTCCACGGTACAACCCACCTTTTGAATGAACGTTCTGTACATTCAGTATACCCCCTGACGTTCGGAATGTAAAGTGTGATTTCAGGAAGCGATCTCGAACACGTCCAGCGCTTTGACGTGCAGGCGTTCGATCTGACGCTTGCTGTAATTCATGTATTCGGCGATCTCTCCCAGCGTTCTGCCGCTTAAATATTTCTGTGCCAGCACTTCGCGCAGGGTGGTGTCTTCAACGGCGGCGATCTCGTCTTCGATATGTTCGCGCACCTTCCACGCGTCGCGGATATTCTGCCGGCAGCGTGCCGCCTCGTTGGGATATTTCCGGATCACTTCGGTCATGCGGACGATCCGCATTTGCTGTAAACGGTACTCACGCAGATGTTGTTTCTTTTCGTTTTTGTTCAATCTGTACGCGCTCCTTTTCAAGTTTCGGTAAAATATATGCCACAAACTGTCCGTAACTGTACCGGGTGCCGTGCTCCCGGTTATAGGTCTCGACCTGCCGCACCATGATTTCCAGCGGATCGTTCCGGCGGCGTTCATATCGCTGTGCCGCCTTCCGGCGCAGGCGGATCGCGCGGTTCCGGCATTCGTCGCCGCAGTAATCGGTGTGTT
>JAZUFP010000299.1:0-1590 GCA_045640765.1 Acutalibacteraceae bacterium | reverse complement strand
CGAGTATCGGCGATAGTGCGTTTTCTTATTGCACGGGACTGACCAGTGTCACGATCCCGTCCGGTGTGACGGAGATCAGCTGGGGTGCGTTTGCCGATTGCAGGGGGTTGACAAATGCTACGATCTCAAACGGTGTAACCGATATTGTTTACGGTGCGTTTTCCCACTGCACGGGACTGACCAGTGTCACGATTCCGTCCAGCGTGAAGAGTATTGAAACCAATGCGTTTGGCAGATGTTTGAAACTGGTTGAAGTGATCAATCTTTCGCCGTTGGACATTACAGCCGGCAGTTGGGATTACGGTGAAGTTGCCTATTATGCCAAAGAGGTGCATAATGGTACCGCCAGCAAAATCGTCAACCAAAACGGTTATTTGTTCTATACTTATGACGGGTTCAATTACTTGTTGGGTTATACCGGCACCGAAACGGCGTTGACCCTGCCGGAAAATTATAACGGGCAAAATTATGAAATTTATCAATATGCATTTTGCGAATGCACGGGACTGACAAGTGTCACGATCCCGGACAGCGTAACGAGCATCGGCTATGGAGCATTTTGCGAATGCACGGGACTGACCAGTGTCACGATCGGCAGCGGCGTGACAGGCATCGGCGACGAGGCGTTCTGGGGCTGTGAAAACTTAGCTGCTGTATTCAATCGATCGTCGCTGCCCATCGTAAAAGGCAGTGAGGATTACGGTTACGTTGCCTATTACGCCAAAAATGTTTATAAGGATAATATCGTTGATTTGAACGGTTATCTGTTCCGTTCGGCGGCCGGTAAAAATTATCTGGTAGGTTATGTCGGCACCGAAACGGCGCTGACCCTGCCGGAAAATATTAACGGTCAGAACTATGTGATTGACAATTTCGCATTCAGTACTTGTACGGATCTGACCGGTGTCACGATCCCGGACAGTGTGGCAAGTATCGGCGACGCGGCGTTTTTCGGCTGCGCGCAACTGGCTGAGATCACAATCGGCGGCGGTGTAAGAAAGATCGGGCAAAGTGCGTTTGAACAATGCTCCGCTCTTACAAGTATCATGATCCCGGACAGTGTGGCAAGCATCGGCGAGTCCGCGTTTTACGGTTGTGAGAAATTGGTCGAAGTGATCGACCATTCGTTGCTGAACATTACAAAAGGCAGTACCGACAACGGTTATGTCGCCTATTACGCGAAAGAAGTGCATAACGGCACCGACAGTAATATCGTCAACCGAAACGGGTATTTGTTCTATACGGATAACTGTACGAATTATCTGTTGGGTTATACCGGCACCGAAACGGTGTTGACCCTGCCGGCAAATTATAACGGGAAGAATTACGAAATTTATCCGTATGCGTTTAACGGGTGCAAACAACTGACCGGTATCACGATCCCGGCGGGCGTGACGAATATCGGCGAATATGCATTTTGTGATTGTGTCGGCTTGGAAACCGCTGTGATCGGTGACGGTATAACAGACATCGGCAATTACACTTTTTATAACTGTGACGCTTTGGAAAGCATCACGATCGGCAACAATGTAACGCGCATCGGAAATTTCGCGTTCGCAGGATGCCGTGTGCTGACCAACTTCACGATCG
>JAZUFP010000298.1:0-2544 GCA_045640765.1 Acutalibacteraceae bacterium | reverse complement strand
ATTGGTCTGGGTGCTGTCATTTCCGGTCAAAGCCGATACCGTATACACCGAACAGATCGAAAACAGCGGCGCGCAGGAACTGTCGGATGCACTGCCGCCCGATACGGCGTATGAGCTGGAACAGAGCGGCATTGATCTTTCCCGACCCGACTGGGTCGGGAAACTGTCGGCGGAAAATGTATTTTCGCATATTTTCCGTTTTCTGCGCCGGGGGGCGAAAACACCTCTTGCCGCAGGCGGCGCGGCGGTTGCGCTGATGCTTGTCGCGGCGGCGTTTCCGGACCGTTTTCAAAACCGCTTCGGCGGAACGGCACAGATCGCCGCTGTGTTGGGCGTGGCGCTGACCTTTGCGGCACCGACCGTTTCCGCTGTGCAGACGGCGGCGCACGCGGTCCGGGGATGCGGCGTTTTCATGCTTTCATTCGCGCCGGTGTTCGCCGGTGTCTGCGTGGCTTCGGGCGGCGGTTTTACCGCCGTTTCGGCACAGGTGCTGTTATCGGCGGCGGCGCAGGTCGGTGTTTCGGCGGCCGGGTATGCCATTCTGCCGCTTTCGGGCAGTTATCTCGCCATGAATTTATGCGCCGGGGTGTCGCCGCTTGCCGGAACGGTGCAGGCGGCGGAAACGGTGCGAAAAATCGCCGTATGGGTGCTGACGTTGCTGGTAACGGTTTTTGTCGGCATCCTCGGCGTTCAAACGGCGGTGCAGGCGGCGGCGGATTCGCTGGCGCTGAAAACGACAAAATTCATCGTCGGAACGACTGTCCCCGTGGCCGGTGTGGCACTTTCCGAAGCCACTTCCACGCTGTACGCCTCGTTGGGACTGCTCCGTTCTTCGGTCGGCGCGTTTGGTGTGGTGGCGACGGCGGCGATATTACTGCCGATTCTGGCGGAATTACTGCTGTGGCGGCTGGTCGCGGCTGTTTGCGGTCAGATTGCGGCGGTGTTTTCACTGGCGTCGCTTCAAAAACTTTTCAAGGCGGTGGATCAGATGTTTTCGTTGCTGACAACGGTCGTGTTGCTGACCGGCGCGGTATTTATCATCGCGCTGTCGGTCGTGCTGACGGCATTGCGCACGCTATGACGGCACTGCGTTCTTTCGCGGCGGCTTTCTGCACAGTCTGTGTGCTGACCGGGGGATTATATCTGCTTTGCCCTGCCGACCGTACCGAAAAGGCCGTCCGATACGTATTCGGTCTGATTTTCGTACTGTGCCTGCTGTCGGTTTTTCCGGGGCTGAAACAGGCGGATTTTTCGGCATTGTCCCAACCGCCGCCGGTCACGGAATCCCAAATCGGAAGCACGGCGGCGCGTCAGACTTTTGAACTCGCCTTGCAGCGGGCGGGGATCGAATTTTCAAAAATAACGGTTTATACGGATAATCCGACCGCGGACAGCATAGATATTACCAGGGTAACGGTATACACGTCTGCTGATCCGGATACGGTTCGTGAACTGCTCGGAGGAGACGGGGCAACCTATGAAATTGAAGTCATTGCCGACGGAATGGAAGGATAAATGGCAGTCCGCCTTTGCCAAACCGAAGGGCTTGCTGATCGCAGGTCTGGTCGGGATCCTGCTGATTTTCGTGTCGACGCTGCTGCCGTCCGGTTCATCCCGTAAAGCGGATTCCGGCGGATTTTCAACGGCCGAATATCAGCGGTCGCTGGAAGATTCGGTGCGGTCATTGGTGCGTGAGATCACCGGCGACCGGCACAGTACGGTCGTGGTCACGCTGGACAGCGGCGAGCGGTACGTTTACGCCGATTCCGCTTCCGCATCGCTTTCGGAAAATGCCAACAACGGCAGTACGGTGCAGACCAACAGCAGCAGTACCCATTCATATATTACGGTGCGGAATGAATCGGGCGGGGAAGCGGCGCTTCCCGTTACGGTGTATATGCCGCAGATCCGCGGCGTGGCGATCGTCTGTGACGGGGGAAATGATCCCGCCGTGTCGGAACAGGTGACAAATGCCGTTACGGCGGCTTTACATATCACGAATTCAAGAGTATATATCACAGGAGGAAACGGTTCATGAAAAAAGGTAAGGTTTTCGGAAAAGCACAGATCGTAGTGGTGCTGATGGTGCTGGCTTTGGGTACGGCGGTCTGGCTGAATATGCACTATTCTTCGCAAAAATATCTCGGCGAGGCATCCTACGTATCAAAAACCAAGGCATCAAAGGCGGTCGAAACCTCCGCGAAGGCGGAGCCGGACTCATTCACCCAGGCGCGCCAGTCCCGGCAGAAGGCCTATGATACGGCGACCGATCTGGTGCGTGATACGCTGGATAAAGCCGGATTGACCGATGACGAAAAGGCACAGGCGGTCGAAAAAGTCGGCAGAATGGCGGGCCGTATCGAAAAAGAAAATAACGTTGAAACGCTGCTTCGCGCCAAGGGATTTTCCGACGCGGTCGCCGTGATCGGGGATAATACCGTCAATATCGTCGTTCGTTCCGAAGGGTTGGCAACGGCGCAAACCATGCAAATCCAGGACGTTGGTGTGGCACAGACGGAAGTACCGCTCGGGAAAATAAAAATA
>JAZUFP010000297.1:0-6117 GCA_045640765.1 Acutalibacteraceae bacterium | reverse complement strand
AGTTTTTCAAAATGTTGTGTTTCCGCTTCCGGGAAAGTGCAAAATATTGTGTGTTATATCTTGTCCGATCATTTCATATATTGAAACGAAAGGGCGGGTCGTAATGAAAAAGAGCACGGTATTGGATTTAAAAAGGTTTGGTTTTTCGGAACATTTGCGCAAAAACGCATTGTTCCTGTTATTATCGATCATTTTTTTGATCGGTCTGTTCGTCGGGATCTTTGCGTGTGCCGATAGTTTAGTGGCGGAAAGTACGGTAAAAGAAGCACTGCGGCAATTTTCTCTGACACGAAAGGGCCGGTCTTTTTTTCCGTTGACCGTACGGTTGTTTTTAACAGCTCTGTTACCGTTGGCGGTTATGTTTCTTTCCGGAACTTCTATGTTCGGTATGATCCTTGCGCCGCTGGTGATCGGTTATGTCGGCTTTGATTACGGCATCGCTTCATCGTATCTGTACTCGAATTTCGGCGTAAAAGGAATTGCTTTTCACGCGGTGCTGATGATACCGCCGGCAATTCCCGCGATATTGTGCTTTCTGTCAGCTTCAAAAGACGCGGTCCTGTTTTCCTACGGATTGTCGCGACTGACCTTACCGCACAGTCCTTCTGCGTATCTGTATCCGCAATTCAAGCGGTACTGTACTAAATTTTTGCTTTTGACTCTGCCGATCCTATTTTCGGCGATTTTGGATGCGTTGCTTTCCGGCGCGTTTTTTGACTCATTTGCGTTGAATCTATGAAAGAGAGGTGTAATAGTTGGATAATCTTTTATCTTTTCAAAGTTTTTTGATCAATGATAAACATTCTTCAGATAACACGGTTCAGTCTTATACCCGTGATATCGTTCAGTATATTGACTATTGCACCGTTCGTGATCTGAATTATTTAGTTGCTGATAACAATCTTGTACGCGGATTTTTAGATTCGCTGACGGCGTTGGGAAAATCACTTTCGACCTGCACCAGAATGTTGGCATCGGTTCGTTCTTTTTACCGTTTTTTAATGTCTAAACAACTGGTGAAGACCAATCCGGCCGATGGTATCCATCTGCAAAAAGCAGAACAGAAATTGCCCGGTGTTTTGGAAGCAAACGAGGTCATGCTTTTGCTGGCACAGCCGGATGGCAGTGATTATAAAAGTATCCGCGATAAAGCAATGCTCGAACTGTTGTATGCGACCGGTATCAAGGTTTCGGAACTGATCGAGTTGTCGGTATCGTCTATCAATTTGCAGATCGGTATCGTTCATTTGAAAAACAGTCGTAACGAGCGCATCGTTCCGCTGTATCCCGGCGCGATCAAAGCGATCGCCAATTATCTGAAAAACGTGCGTCCGGTCATTGTGACGGATACGGATTGTAATACACTGTTTACAAATATGAACGGACAACCCATGTCCCGTCAGGGATTTTGGAAAATCATTAAATATTACGCAAACAAAGCTGGCATCAAAAAAGATATCACGCCGCACACGCTGCGTCATTCTTTCGCGGCGCATCTGCTTGAAAACGGCGCGCAGTTGAAAGATATTCAGGAAATGCTCGGTCATTCCGACATATCGTCAACACAAATTTATGCGCAGTTTGTAAAAAGTAAATATACGCAGAGTTACGCGCGGTTCCACCCACTGGCAAAATGATCGTTCGCACGGAAGTTTGTACTTCCGTGCTTTTTCTTTTGACACAGTATGAACGGACTTTTCATAAAATAGAGAGAAAGAAATTCGCATGGCATGATTAAAAAATCAATTATGCGGTAATGCTAATTTCAGAAAAGTTCGGAGTGTGAAAATACATGAACGTAAAACGCGGAGAAATATATTACGCAGATCTCAGTCCCGTCGTCGGTTCCGAGCAGGGCGGTATACGCCCGGTTTTGATCGTGCAGAACGATATCGGGAACCGCTACAGCCCGACCGTGATCGCTGCGGCGATCACCAGTCAGAAAGATAAAAACGACCTACCGACACATATCCGTGTTTCGGCAACCGGCTGCGGGTTGCAGCGTGATTCGATCGTACTGCTGGAACAGGTACGCACGATCGACAAACAGCGACTGAAAGAGCGAATGGGCAGTTTGGACAACGGTTCTATGGATCGTGTGGATCATGCACTTTCGGTCAGTTTCGGTCTGCGTGGGTAAGATTAAAATAGAAGCAGCGCCGCCGGCATGAGGGATGTCGGCGGCAATTGTTTTAATTCGTTTTATAAATGTTTAATCGGGCACCTTTACGGTAATAATTTGAATAGATTATCGGAGGTGTTCTTGTGTATTCGGGAAAGGTAGAAATATGTGGTGTCGATACGGCAAAATTGCCGGTGTTGAGTGAAAAAGAAAAGGAAGTCCTTCTGCGGCGCCTGCGCGGTGGTGATAAAAGCGCAAGGGAAGAGCTGATAAACGGTAATCTGCGACTGGTTTTAAGTGTGATCCAGCGTTTTTCCGGTCGCGGAGAGAATCCGGATGATTTGTTTCAGGTGGGGTGTATCGGTCTGATGAAGTCGGTCGATAACTTTGACGTATCGCATAACGTAAGATTTTCAACCTATGCCGTTCCGATGATCATCGGGGAAATTCGCCGGTATCTGCGGGATAATAATGCGGTCCGTGTCAGCAGATCGATTAAAGATACAGCTTATCACGCCATGCAGACCAAAGAAAAGCTCACTAACAAACTGCACAGAGAGCCGACCGTCGCGGAAATTGCCGCGGAATTAGATCTGCCACGTGAAGAAATCGTTATTGCGTTGGAAAGCGTGGTCGATCCCGTATCTTTGTATGAACCGGTGTACTCCGACGGGGGCGATACGATTTTTGTTATGGATCAGGTCGGTGACAATAATGACGACAAAAACTGGCTGGGTGAGATCGCGCTGAAAGACGCCATACGGAATCTGAGCGAGAGGGAAAAGAAAATTCTCACACTGCGTTTCATGCGCGGAAAAACACAAATGGAAGTATCGAACGAAATCGGTATTTCGCAGGCGCAGGTTTCACGACTTGAAAAAAGCGCGCTTCAAAAAATCAAAAATTGAGTGTGCGCATTGACTTCAAAACAAAAGTATTTTTTAAGAAATTAGCACATAAAACAGAGCCGCCCCGTAATCGGGACGGCTCTTTCTATGATAAAGGGGCAAAACCGGTTATTTTGCAGACAGCTCCGAACTGCCGCCGGTCAGCGGATATCCACGTTGAAACCCCTGCAACATACTATGTTTGTGATTTATATCTGTGACTTTCGGATGAATAATACACCGAGTGTATTTTGTCCGCAGTGCGAAGAAATGGTACAACTTGCCGTCGTAACAAACACTTCTTTGAACGGCGCGATCTCTTTGACCAGGTTTACGATATCCTGAACCATATCAAGATCACATCCGGCGTGGGTGACGAAAATTCTGTCCATTTTGATATTATTCAGATCGCTCAATTGTTCACGAACGTATTGTTCCAAAACGACCGGGAATTTGCCGCGGTATTTTTTCGCAACGCCCATAACACCGTCTTTGACCTGAATACACGGTTTTAGTTTCATGAGATTTGCACCGAGCATGGCCAGCGCGGAACATCTGCCGCCTTTATGGAGATATTCCAAACTGTCAATAACGAACGAGGCGTCTACACAAGGAATCAGAGCATTGATATTTTCAACGATTTCTTCGGCCGGCAAACCCTGTTTTGCCATTTCTGCCGCCCCAATGACCAAAAGTCCGCCGCCGGTAGAAAGATTGCGCGAGTCGATCACGAAGACGTTACCGACTTCTTCGGCAGCCAGACGGGCATTGTTATAGTTGGATGACATTTCCGAGGACAGGCAGAAGTGGATCACCGTATTTCCGGCATCAACATATTTTTTGAAAAACAAAGCCGCGTCATCAATGTTCGTAGCGTTGGTTTTCGGCAGTTCACCTGTCTTGGCGTGATGTTCATAAATATCAAACGGCGTGATATCAACACCGTCTTTATATAATTGATTTCCCAGCACGATGCCAAGCGGCAGCGTATCAATATAATAACGTTCTTTCAGTGCGGTCCCGAGATCGGTCGTGCTGTCACTGGTAATAACTATTTTATTTTCCAAAGTGATACCTCCAAATATTTTTTTCCATTTTAACATATCCCAAAACATTTTACAACTGATTTTAACGATTATCAATAAAATTTTATAATCCGAAAATAACGTGTTCAAAAACACTTGACAGTGTGTTATTTGTCTCGTAAAATATAAATACTTATTTTGTTGATTTGGGCGGTGTTTTTGTGCGTCAACGTTCTGTTGCTGCAATTTCCGCTGTTATGTATGTTTTATGTTTTATAAATTTCTGTGTTTTATTCGGCGCGGAATGGTTTGTGTCGTCCTGGACGCATTTTTTAAAATTCATAACGGCAGTTTTAATATTGATTTTGGGCTTTTTTACCGGTTCTTTGCGGTGCGCGGCAATCGAATCCGAAGAACGACGGCATGAGGTTATGCGGCGGACCGCGCGCATTCTTCTGTGGATCTATATCTTTACCGTAATCGATTTTACGCTGGTCGATAAAGATTTCGGCCGCCATGTTATTGATATTTTTCACCGTAATTCCGAACAGGTCAAAGCATATTTGCAAAGTAATACCAATAATATTCCTTTCGCAACGATCGTACTTTACATACGCGGTTTTGCGGATGGCAATTTAACTTTTCTTCAAATGATCGAAAACCTGTTTGGTAATTTTGCTTTTTTGGTACCGTTTGCTTTGTTGCTGCCCGTGTTGTACCGGAAGATGAACCGTTTCGGTTGGTTTTTGCTCGTGATCGTTTTAGTCGCCATACTGATTGAAATGATGCAGCTGCTGTTGCTGTGCGGCTCGTCGGATGTAGATGATGTATTGCTGAATGTTTCAGGTGCGTGTGCCGCTTTTTTCGTTTTTCGTTCTCGGAAAATTTCGGCGTGGCTGTTACGAAAAACTTATGGCATCTGGCACCTTGAACAAGGAGGAAATAATGCAAAAGAAAAAGTTTGACGTCTGGCTGATCATCGCCGCCGCTTGTTTTTGGGGCACGGCCGGTATTTACGTTCGATCGTTGGCGAAATTCAACGTCAGCAATATGATGACGGTATTCTTACGCTCCTTGTTTACGGTTTTGATTTTAACGCTGATCGTGTTATTCAAAGATCCGAAATTATTCAGAATCAACCCGAAAGATATCTGGCTGTTTGTTGTTACCGGCATATTCAGTATTGTCATGTTCAATTACTGTTATTATAAGACAATGTCGCTTTCATCGCTGTCGGTTGCCGCTGTACTGCTGTATACTTCGCCTTTCTTTGTAATTGCTATTTCCGTTCCGCTGTTCAAGGAAAAATTCACCCTGAAAAAAGCTGTCGCCTGCGTTGTCGCTTTTATCGGGTGCCTGTTGGTTTCCGGTCTTTCAAGCAGCGGTTTTTCGATCACACCGACCTGCCTGGTATTCGGACTACTGACCGGTTTCGGCTATGCACTGTATACCATTTTCAGTGAAATTCTGCTGAAACGCGGCTATCCGTCAATCACGATCACGTTTTATACATTCTTATTCGCGTTTCTCGGCACGATCCCGTTATTGGGTCAAGAACTTGGTAAACTGGTGGAAGATCCGTTTTCGGTCGTTCCGGTCGGCGCTTTACCGATCGCGGTCGCAATGGCGGCATTCAATACGGTTTTACCGTATCTGTTATATACATCCGGTCTTAAAACGGTCGCGCCCGATCGGGCACAGATCATCGCGACAGTTGAACCGGTCATGGCAACCGTTATCGGTTTGACTATTTTTCATGAATTCCCGAAATGGACCGGTTGGCTTGGTATCGTTCTGGTTATCGGTTCGGTCGTCTTTTTGAATTTGAAGCCGGGTGAAAAAACATGAAACTGAAAGCGTACGCAAAACTGAATCTGACGCTTGATCTCTGTGGGAAAAGGGAAGACGGGTATCATTTGCTTGACAGTGTGATGCAGTCGATCGATCTGGCGGATATTTTGGTCATCGAAAAATCTGATCATAATACGGTCGTTTGCTCATTACCGGAATTGAACGGTGAAAACAACATTTGCATGAAAGCCGTCCACGCTTTCGGCTCGTATACGGGTATCGATACGTGCGT
>JAZUFP010000296.1:0-2130 GCA_045640765.1 Acutalibacteraceae bacterium | reverse complement strand
ACCGTTTCCCGACGCATAAAGCCGTCTTTCACCAGCGGCTCGAACGGGCGGTATTCTTTCAAATCGGCAATAACGATCCCTATTTTCAGCATTCGGTTTCCTCCGGTTCTTCCTTTGCGGATGATTCGGCGTTCTCTTCCGCTGTTTCAGGTTCTTCCTTTATTACGGCTTCTTCCGTTGATTCAGTCACTTCGGTTTCTTCCGGCACGGTTGCCTGCGGCGTTTCGTCAGCCGTTTGGGCGGACGGTTGTGCCGCCGGATCTTCCGGCTGTGATTCCGCGGCGGCCGGATTACGGTCAGCGACATCTTCAACGTTCCCCTCTTCATCGGGGACACGGTAGCCGCAGTTACAGCAGAATCGGTCGGAAGAACGCAGCAGCGCGTTACAGTTCGGGCAATACTGTTTGGCCTGAACGGCGGCGATCTCCTCTTTGATCTTTGTGATCTCTTCCTGTTTTTCCCGAATAGCGGCAACGACCACGCCGGTTTCCGAATCGGTATCGGCCGTATCTTTCATGTTTTTATAGCACAACTTGCCCAGATCGATATAAAGAGTTTCCATATCATCTTCACACGCCGCGATATCCAGTTTCAGTTTCTGGATACTGACCGCGTCACCGGTTTTTTTACCCAACCTTGTGCAGGTCCGGCAAAACCGATCCCAACCGTCCTTCAAAGACGCCATACAACATTCCTCCCTTAATGATACTTCCCGTTCCCGATGAATTCACGGATCAGTGAATCTTCCGGCACCAACGCCGCGTCAACGGGAACGAACTGTTCCACGGCGGCCACGGTCTGCAAAAAATACTCCCGGCAGGGGGCGTCCGGGGAAAGCCGCTTCGCGGTTTCCAGAAAACGGTCACGGAAAACGCCGGGTTCGTACAAATGCAGTGTTTTCAGCCGCACGTCCGCAACATCTTTGAAACAGTACAAAAACTTTTCTTCGCCGCGGATCACGTTTTCCCACAGTCCCAGCGTTTCGTTCACGTCGGCGTCACGGAAAATTTCATCGCGCAGCACCCGCCGCACCAACCGCTGACGGCGTCCGTCCAGCAAGACGTTGCCTTCATCGTCGCGGATCTTTTGATTGGTACTGATATAGATTTTATAAATATTTCTGCGCGGGACCAGATCGGTAATGATCGGGTTCATGGCGTGCAGTCCTTCCATGATGACGATGCCGCGTTCCCCCAATTCCAGCCGTTTTGCGACCGATACCCGTGTACCGGTGCCGAAATCGTACTTCGGCAGTTCCAGCACCCCGGTTTTAAGATAATCCGTAAACCGCGCGCGGATCAGTTCGGTATCCAGCGAATGGACCGATTCCAGATCGAGCGAACCGTCCTCCAAATGCGGCAGTTCTTCTTTCGGCAGGTAAAAATCGTCCAGAGAAACGACCGCCGTGCGTTCCTGCAGCGATTCAAGCGTTTCGCAAAGGATATGCGCCGTGGTCGTTTTACCGGAACCGGAAGGACCCGCGACCGAAACGATTTTCAGATCGTCATCATCAGCGATGTGCTGAGCGATCTGGCGGATGTTTTTCCGATAATTGATATCGGTCGTGCGGATCAGTTCGGCAGGATCCTTTCGTGCCGCTTCATTGATTTCAGACAGGGTAATTTTCATAAAAATCCGAAATTCCTTTCTTCCGTTGGAGTTGCTCGTCAAAACGGGCTATGTATTCATACGGATATTTGAAGTTGAATATGCGTTCGATATAATCCCCGTTCGGCTGACGCAGTTTGGTCACCGCCGAGGCGCCGCAGGCAAGAATGGTGTGGGTCTCATCCATGATGTAGACGTTATAAAGTCCTTCGTATCCCGGTTTGGCATACCCGACGTTTTCAAGGTTGCCCACCGTTTTACTTTGCCGGTACATATAGTAGGGCAAAATACCGTTTTCGGTCAGCGTCCGCCGGGCGTAGTCCACCATTTCCGCCGCCGTTCGCGCCGTTTCGGTTTCGGGCAGGCGGCCGTCGGTCGAAAGCGTGGACGCACGTTTCATGGAAAGCGAATGGACGGTGACACTTTCGGGATCAAGCGCCAGCACCTTTCGCAGGGTATCGCGGAACCCGTCCGCGGTATCCCCCGGCAGACCGGCGATCAAATCCATGTTGATATTGTCAA
>JAZUFP010000295.1:0-2571 GCA_045640765.1 Acutalibacteraceae bacterium | reverse complement strand
GGCCTCCGACTTTGCCCACGTCGTAACGGCTTCCCGGCATTTCCATAGCGTATACCGGCGAACGGCCGCATAGCCACGCGATAAACGAACCCGGCGCATCAACACCACAGCCGTCTTTTATCGCATCACTGAGCTTTTTACTGTCCTCTTTAACATAAAAGTAGAACGGCGGGCAACACCACTGCGTTTTCGGATTTGAGGGCTTTTCTTCCATGCCTGTAACACGATCCCCGTTCAGTTCGAGGACGCCGCGCTTTGGCAGAGTTTCCTTCTTCGATTCAAAGTACCGCATCACGCAGGATGCCTTCTTTTGAATGGCGTAATTGAGGAACTTTGTCAGCGAAAAATCGAGAACGTTGTCGCCGGCAAGTACTATCATATCGTCGTCGAGTCCGAGTTTTTCGATAGCGAGCCTGATGTCACAGACCGCACCGAGACGGGTATCGTTGGTGCTTGTTCCGTCATCAACGACCGTGACTTTATAGTCCTTTGATTTTGCCCAATCGTCAAAGCAATGCGCAAACCTGTGATTCGAAATAACGACAAATTCATCGATTTTGTCTGCGGTCCGAAGATCGTCGATCAGCCAGTCAATGATAGGTTTTCCGCCGACTTCAAGCAGCGGTTTCGGGAAATTCTCGGTCAAAGGATAAAGTCTTGTGGCATATCCCGCAGCCAGAATCAAGCATTTCATAATATCACTCCATCAGCCGTATGGCAAATATGTGCGCTGTATTTCCCTTTCAGATTCGGGAATGTTTCAAGGTACTCTTTTTCGACCTGTTCCAATATTTCTTTTTCGTATGCCGGATCGATAAGTGCCATGCAGCATCCCTTAAATCCCGCGCCGGAAAAACGTCCGCCGTAAATACCCTTGGTATGCGTCATGATTTCGTAAAGTTTAATGAGCTCTGGAGAACCGGTCTCCCAGTTTTTAATACTGCTTCGACCGCTCTGAAACGAAAGTCGGCCGTATTCCTCAATATCACCCCGGCGCCACGCTTCCACGCCGGCTTCCACACGCCGGTACTCCGTGTACCAGTGTTCGGCACGTTTTGCCCAGTTATCGGGAAGTTTGTCTTTATATTTCAGATATACCTCATAGGGTACGTCGCGAAGATTCGCTTCGTCAAATTTACCGTATTCCATTCCGGAAAAAGCCATCAGCGCATAAGCGGCAGAACGTGCCTCGTCCACACGCATATTGAACTTGGAAGACGCGAGCGAGCGCTCTATGCCGGAGAAGAAAACGGCGATTTCATAGGGTTTCATATTCTGCGGAGTTTTAATCAGTTCAAAACTGTCATCCCGGGTATCAAGATACAGGAGTTGTTCTTTCCGGCAATACACTTCACAGGATTGATCAAGCTTTCCGCAGGACACACCAACATATTTATTTTCGGCCTCTTTGGAAATGGCAATCATTTCAGCGGGAGACAGAACGATATTGTTCAAACGGGCAAGGGCGGAAAGATAGGTAATAATAACTGCCGCAGACGAGGATAAACCCCCGATTGGAAGCTCACCGTCGATAACGGCGCAAAGCCCGATCCGAAGCGGATAACGCCCGGATAGTGCGATGGTCGCACCTCTCAAATGGTCTGCCCAGTCGTTTTCTTTTATCTGCGGGACTTCTGAAACGTGCCACTGCGCCCGTTTCGGAAATTGCAGTGACCGCAATTCTATTATGCCGTTCATTTTGGGACCGTAGGCGATATAAATACCCTTATCAATGGCAAACCCGGTAATTTTACCGAGATTATGATCGGAATGCGCACCGATAGGACAGATGCGGTAAGGGGTAAATGCCACGTTCTTCGGTTCCTTGCCGTATGTATCGCAGAACATATAATAAACACGTGTACGTGCGCCGACGGAAGTATAGCCGACCGTGGTCTGGTTGGAAAGACTGTCCGCTTTCTCTTTCACAGCTTCTTTCGTGCGACCGTCAAGCGGCAATTCGGCATCGTCCGGAATCAGCCATACCTTGCCATCCTTTTTTGCACCGATAACACGCCCGCTGCGGCAAAGGGCGGTTACGCGCCGCTCGGGCACGTTCCATTTTTTCGATATACGTTTGACATCAAGATAATTCATTACGTTTCATACCGTTCCCAACTCAAAAATGATAGGTTCAGTATATCACACCGTCATTTATTTGTCAATATAGTTTATTGACATTTTGTCATTTCGTCGTATTTAGATATCGATATATAAAAAGGTTACTATGTTCATAATATAAACATAGTAACCTTTTTAATGTTTCGCTGTTTTCTGACCTTTTTGATCACAAAAAGCCAACTGCAACCGAACAAAACAAAAAATCTCTCCGCCTTGTTAATAAAAATAATTCCAAAGATGATGAACGCATTGTCTTAAAGATGATTCTTTACGAACTCTGTTAATCGCGTACTTGATATACCATCGGTATGCGGAAGATAAACAATTTCAACATCTACCGCCTTAAACTGCTCTTCAAATCTGTTCCATGTTTCCGTTCCCTGCCAATCGGATCCAACAAACATCTTATTAAAATGATATTTTCCCCAAGCACCAAACTTATTTTTATCA
>JAZUFP010000294.1:0-3109 GCA_045640765.1 Acutalibacteraceae bacterium | reverse complement strand
TTCATTTTCGTTCTCCTTTTAACTTGTTTATATCATCAAATATTATGCAGACGGTTTTTTGCGTCTGCTTTGCACAGTACGGCAGAAGCCCTTTTTTGATCTCAGCGCGACGAGAACGGCGGCGTAGATGACCACGTTGACGGCGACACCGAGAAAATAGTACGTCGACTGTACAAGAATATTATAAAGCGAATGGAAGGTCATCGCACAGATCACAAGAGCGACGGTACCGGGCAAGAACCATTTTTTTCTTTTTCTGAACAGCGAGATGCCGTAGGCGGATATACAAACGCAGAGCGCGTGCATCATCCCCGCGCCGATCCCTCTCACGAGTGCGGTCAGAACGGTGACGGTATTGGCCGCGCGGGCGAGTATCACCGCGTTTTCAAGTACCGAAAAACCGATACCGCAGGCAATGCCGCCTTCAAGCAGATCGTTCCGCTCCGGCTTGAACGCGAACGCATAGACAAGGATCGGCAAAAGTTTCGATAGTTCCTCGACGATCGGCGTTATGTTGACGGTCATATAGAATTTCGTTACGCCAAGCCAGTTCAGCATCACGGTGTTCAGATTGGCCGAAACAAGGCAGGCGCAGAGTCCGCAGAGGATGAATACGAACACCATCCTCGTCCGTCCGCGCAC
Organism: Acutalibacteraceae bacterium; assembly: GCA_045640765.1. Lineage (GTDB taxonomy): Bacteria > Bacillota > Clostridia > Oscillospirales > Acutalibacteraceae > UBA737. Next base: position 2,467 of record JAZUFP010000294.1, on the reverse strand, counting down.
CGCAAGGAGCATCATCGCGAGCGGAAGTGAGATCGAGATAAAGAGCAGAAGTATCAGGTCAACCATCTGGCATACCCCCTCTTCCCTGCGATCAGCGTTCCGAACAGGCAGACAGGAACAAGGATCGCCGTCACATAGTACGCCGTTTTCATTCCGTGCTGTTCAAAAATATATCCCGCCATATCCAGCGCGTAGATAACAAGCGCAAGGATGTTGCTTGCCCTTATCGCCTTTGACAGTCCGAAGTTCTCATCCTTTATCAGCAGATGTTTCAGACTGTAATATGAAGCGGCGAGCTTCGGCAGCTGTAAAAGCATCATCATCGCATGATAAATGAAACCCGCCTCCGGGTTGAGTAATATTGACACGGTGCTTACGAGAATAAGCAAAGCGGGAGCGATCAGCGCGATCCCTCTTGCGCGTTTGGCGGCGGGACCGCCTTCGTCAATGATCGAATCCATCGGTCCGTAGTTGACCGACAGCATGAAAAGATAACAGCCGAAAAATCCGAGGGAAAAGAGAGCGATCCCGTCGGGTTTTTTTGAATAACAAAAGAAATATGCGGTCCAAAGCAGCTCGGAGAGCGTGTAACAGAACACCGCACAGGTCATAAACCTGAAATAAAGCGGAGCGGGCCGAAAGAAGAAGTATCGCACGCCGTAAGCGAGTGCGCATATCAGGACGGCGTCGATAACAATGAGCGGCCAGCCGGATACGGCGCCCATCACGAATGAACGCTGACCGTTTCCGTTACGGTCGTGCCGGCGGAACCGTCATCTGATATCGGTGTGTATGCGATCGTCGCGCTTTCATAAACGAACGCAACGGTTTCGACAACATTGCCGTTTTCGTCACAGGTGATCTGCGCGCTTTTTATGTGGGCGTTCTGAAGCGTAACGGCGAGCATTACGCGTTCCTTTCCGGCAACGGTTTTCATTTTTTCAAGCCGGATTTCAGAGATCCGGTTTCCGGCAGCGCAATATTTCTGGAACCGGGGAGACGCGGAATCAACGTTGTGAACGATAACGAGCGGCTCAACGGTCGTGCTTGACGTTTCTTTGTCCCGTTTTACGCCGAGATCAAAGTCAATAACGTCTATCCACTTTGCGTGGCCTGCGCTGTTATTGTCACCGTCTATGCCGTCAACCCTGAGGTAACAGCCGGTAAGATACTTACCGCTTCCGTCTTCGGTGAAGACCGAGCCGGCAAGGTCGTCCTTCGACGAGTCGCAGGAGCAGGTGAAGAGAATCACCGCGGTAAGCGCAAGAATAATTGCCAATGCTTTTTTCATAATAAATCCTCCACAATTTTTTATTGCTTCATGATCCGGTCAGACAAGAACCTGCCGGTTTGATCATTCCTCCAGCTTCAGCAGACGAATGGCATTTCCGCGACAGATCAAATCATAATCTTTCTGCGATATAACGCCCTTTTCCAGCATATTGTCCAGCAATACGGGCAGCGAGCGGACGTCATTCAACGAACAGATATCCAGTCCGAACATGATACGGTCACCGAACTTCTTTATAAACCGGGCGGCGTACTCCTCGTCCCGTGCCAGGGCATTGTATCCGCTGGTCGCTGATAAATCGCAGTACAGGTTATCGTATTTTTCCAAAAGTTCTTCGATTCGGCCGGGAATGACCTTTCCGGACGGGAAGCCGTTGATCTCCGATTCCGGAACGTCGGCGGACAGATGTGACCAGAACATCGGAGAATGACCGAACACCTTTAACTTCGGATATTTTTTCAGGACGGCTTCCAACTGCGGCAATCCGAAATCGTCAACCATGCCGTTATAAAAACCGACCTGTGAAGAAAGATGTACGGTAATCGGTAAATCATGCTCGGCACACCGGGCGAACAAATTATCATACCGTTTATCGTCCATACGCAGATTGGCCGTCAATTCACCGACCGATTTTGCGCCCATGGATTTGTAAAATTCCATCATTTCGCCAAAATCCGTATGACCGTCATTCAGCATACGCGGATCGAAATTCATAGCCCAGTAAAAGGATTCCGGGTATTTTTGCACCGCCTGATAAATGGTTTCCGGTGTGTCCAGGATCGTATTGGCTTCCAAAGTGACCAGCGGAAGCAACAGTCCCTTTTCGACGCCCATTTCCCGATACTTTTCCCGCAATTCTTCGGGAGAAAGGCGTGCGTTCCAGGGTGCTTTGGGCCAATCGCATACCGTGGTATGCGCATGGATATCAATTTTGTTTCGGCAAAAAACCGGTTTTTGATTTTCCGTATAAATCCCCTCACATGTAAAAGCTAACCCATGCGAATGCCGGGTCGGCGTGATATTATTCCATCTTTATTCTATCATAAACAGCGCAAAAATGAAATAGAAATTTTGTATTTACTTAAATATATTCGCATTTCGCTATTATTCCGCTGTTCAGACGATATCCGTGAAGGCATTGCTGTTGAGTGTGTTTCCTGCGAGCCGACGAAGAAC
>JAZUFP010000293.1:0-2257 GCA_045640765.1 Acutalibacteraceae bacterium | reverse complement strand
CGTGCTTTCTATGATTTGGATAAAATGTGGGCTGACGGCATTGCTGTTGACCTCAATGAGATATTGACTGATAAGGAGGAAAAATAATGAACAAGTATGATTACAGTGCCATTGAAACAAAATGGCAGAAAATCTGGGATGACAATAAGACTTTTGCCGCGAAAAACGATTACACATTGCCGAAGTTTTACGGGCTGGTCGAATTCCCGTATCCGTCCGGACAGGGACTTCACGTCGGGCATCCGCGTTCTTATACGGCAATTGATATTGTTTGCCGTAAAAAACGTTTACAGGGGTATAACGTTCTGTATCCGATGGGGTGGGACGCGTTCGGTTTGCCGACCGAAAATTTTGCCATTAAGAATCACATTCATCCTTCTGTCGTAACGGAAAATAATATCGCGAACTTTAAGCGTCAACTTAAAATGCTGGGATTTTCTTTTGACTGGGATCGTGAAGTGAATACCACCGATCCGTCCTATTATAAGTGGACACAGTGGATTTTCCTGCAACTGTTCAAAAAAGGTTTGGCTTACAAGAAGCAGATGTCCGTTAACTGGTGTACGTCCTGCAAGTGCGTATTGGCGAACGAAGAGGTCGTCAACGGCGTTTGTGAGCGTTGTGGCAGTGAGGTTGTCCATAAGGAAAAAAGCCAGTGGATGCTGAAAATTACCGATTACGCCGAAAAATTACTGGACGGTCTGGACGAAGTTGATTTTATCGACCGTGTAAAGACCCAACAGCGCAACTGGATCGGCCGCTCATACGGCACACAGGTGCGTTTCAATACCAATATCGGTGATCCGTTCGAGATCTATACCACACGTGCTGATACTTTGTTCGGCGTTACCTACATGGTTATGTCGCCGGAACATCCGCTGCTTGAAAAATGGGCGGACAAAATCAAAAATATCGATGAAGTTCGTGCCTATCAGGAAGCCGCGGCGAAAAAATCCGACTTTGAACGTACCGAACTTGCCAAAGATAAGACCGGTGTCCGTTTGCAGGGCGTTACCGCGATTAATCCCGTGAACGATACCGAGATTCCGATCTTCATTTCGGATTATGTTTTGATTTCCTACGGTACCGGTGCTATCATGGCTGTTCCGGGTCACGATACCCGTGACTGGGAATTTGCCAAAAAGTTTGATCTGCCGATCATTGAGGTCGTTGCCGGCGGTAACGTGGAAGAAGCCGCGTTTACCGACTGCGCTACCGGTGTCATGGTCAATTCCGGATTTTTGACCGGTCTTTCGGTCGAGGAGGCCAAAAAAGCCATTCAGGGCTGGTTGACTGAACGCGGAATCGGTGAAAAGAAGACAAATTACAAATTGCGCGACTGGGTATTCTCACGTCAGCGTTATTGGGGTGAACCGATTCCGATCGTTTATTGCGAAAAGTGCGGTTACGTTCCGCTGGATGAAAGCGAACTGCCGTTGCTGTTGCCGAATGTTGATTCGTACGAGCCGACTGATACCGGTGAATCGCCGCTGCCTAAAATGACCGATTGGGTCAATACAACCTGTCCGCATTGCGGCGGTCACGCTGTTCGTGAAACTGATACCATGCCGCAGTGGGCGGGCTCATCGTGGTACTTCCTGCGTTACTGCGACCCCCACAATAACGATGCTCTTGCTTCCAAAGAAGCATTGGAATATTGGGCGCCGGTCGATTGGTATAACGGTGGTATGGAGCATACGACCTTGCACTTGCTGTATAGCCGTTTTTGGCACCGTTTCCTGTATGATATCGGTGTTGTCCCGAATAAGGAACCGTATCAGAAGCGTACCAGCCACGGTATGATTCTCGGTGAAAACGGGGAGAAGATGTCCAAATCGCGCGGTAACGTTGTCAATCCGGATGAAATCGTTCGTGATTTCGGCGCCGATACCATGCGTGTTTATGAAATGTTTATGGGCGACTTTGAAAAGGCGGCTCCGTGGAGTCAGTCTTCCATCAAGGGCAGTAAGCGTTTTCTGGATAAGATCTGGTCGTTGCAGGATTGCGTGATCGACGGGGACGAATACCGTAAAGAACTGGAAACCCCGTTCCATAAAACGATCCGTCAGGTCACCGAGGATATTGAAGGGTTAAAAATGAATACCGCGATCGCGGCGTTGATGTCGCTGATGAACGCGGTTACCGCAACCGGAAAGATCACCCGCGGTGAATATCGTACCATGCTGTTGCTGTTGAATCCGTTTGCGCCGCATATTACCGAAGAAATTTGGGAAATGGTCGGATTCGGCGGAATGCT
>JAZUFP010000292.1:0-4948 GCA_045640765.1 Acutalibacteraceae bacterium | reverse complement strand
TTCAAAACTGAAAGCGAAATACCCCCGTGCCGAGATCGTGGTGTTCACACCGCTTCGTCGGGAAAATGAGGACGATCCGCGCGGGGAAGCGTCCTGCAAGCCGGCGGACGCGGCACCGCTTTCGGAATATGTGCGGTTGCTGCTGGAAATTGCCGCGAAATGGGATCTGCCGGTTTGGGATCAGTATCACTGTTCGGCGTATGACCCGACCGTTCCCGAAAAGAAACTGCGGTACACCGCCGACGGCCTGCACCCCAATGATGAAGGATTCCGTCTGCTGGCCGATGAAATGATCGGTTTTTTGCGCACCCTTTGACGAACGGAACGTTCTTCGCCGGCAAAAGAAAAACGGGGAAAGTCGCACTTGACAATCACGCTGTAATTGTGGATAATATAAGGGTAGGCAGGGCCCTTGGACGGAGGGTTTGTCTTCCTGCTTTTACCAACCGAATATCGGACCGGGCAACTTTTTTTCGGTTGCCCGGTTTTCTTGAAAAAGGGATGATACAATGATTTTGGGGTTTGATATCGGCGGCACTAAATGTGCCGTCATTACCGCGGAAAGCTGTGCCGGTGATATCACCATCACCGGCAAAACCGCCATTCCGACCGACCGTTCCGTTACGCCGGAAACCATGGTCGAACGGCTGATGGAACTTGCTGACGGCATGGTGGGGGAAGAGCGCGTTTCTTCGATCGGTATTTCGTGCGGCGGTCCGCTGGATTCCCGGCAGGGAATCATTCTGTCGCCGCCCAATCTGCCGGGTTGGGATCATGTTGAGATCGTCCGCATGATGCGGGATCATTTCGGTGTGCCGGCTTATCTGCAAAACGATGCCAATGCCTGCGCGCTTGCCGAATGGAAATTCGGCGCCGGAAAAGGTACGAAAAATATGATTTTCCTGACCTTCGGCACGGGACTGGGTGCCGGGCTGATCCTGGACGGAAAACTGTACAGCGGCACGAACGATAACGCCGGCGAAGTCGGGCATATCCGCATTGAAAAGGACGGTCCGGTCGGGTATTATAAAGCCGGCTCGTTCGAGGGATTTTGCAGCGGCGGCGGTCTTGCGCAATTAGGTAAAATCTTTGCCGAAAAGGCGCGTGAAAACGGCATCCGTGCCGCCTATGACGACGGCAGTGAGATCACGGCAAAATCGGTTTCCGTTGCGGCGGATAACGGCGATGAGACCGCGCTGGCGGTCTATCGGGAATGCGGTGTGAAACTGGGCGCCGGTCTTTCGGTGCTGATCGATATTCTGAATCCGGAACGAATCGTGATCGGCAGTATTTTCGCAAGATCCCGTGAACTGCTGTGGCCATACGCCAAAGAGGTCATCGACCGTGAGGCATTGCCGCTGTCGGCAGGCGTTTGCGAAGTTCTGCCGGCAAGTCTGGGTGAAAAAATCGGTGATTACGCAGCCATCGGTGTTGCGCTTATGGGGGAATAAAAATGAAAGAATTACTGGAACGTTACAGCGTGCTGGAATGCTGCGCGGCGGATATCCGCTTGGCGATCGACCGGATCAACGCCGTTTTCAAAAACGGCGGCAAACTGCTTTTATGCGGCAACGGCGGCAGTGCTTCGGACTGTGAGCATATCGTCGGGGAACTGATGAAGGGCTTTTTGTCCAAAAGACCGTTGAGCGACCGCAAAAAGCAGACCATGTTACAGAACAATCCCGCTTTGTCGGCGGATACGCTTGAAAAATTGCAGTCGGGTGTCCCGGCCATTTCTCTGCCCAGTTTTATCGGATTGAATTCCGCTTTCTGCAACGACGTGGACGCCGAATTGGTATATGCGCAAAGCGTACTGAATTTCGCCAAACCGGGCGATGCGCTGCTGTGCATCAGCACGTCGGGCAACTCTAAAAACTGTGTCGCGGCGGCACAGGTCGCCAAAGGGCTCGGCATTGAGGTGATCGCGCTGACCGGCGCCACGGGCGGAAAACTCAAAGAGGTTGCGGACGTCTGCATTCGGGTGCCCGAAACCGAAACGTATCAGGTGCAGGAACTGCATCTGCCGGTCTATCACTATATGTGTATCGAAATCGAAAAGGAGATCTGCTGATTTCACGATCCGGTGTAAAAGTTTGAAACAATAAAAAACCGTCGACAGGGAAGATGCTTACCCTTCGACGGTTTTTGTTTATTCCAGAATATTGGAAGTGATATAGTCAACACCGAACTCGATCAGCCGTTCGGCATCGGCCGGTTCATTCACCGTCCAGCAGTTGACTTTTATCCCTCTTTGGTGAGCGGCATCCGTAAATGCTTTGCTGACGCGCGGAAAATAAATATCAATATCCATTTTTGCCGCCGCCAGCTGATCCAGCCGTTCCGTATTGCATTCGTTGCATAAAAACTGGACGCTGACGCCGGGATCTTTCGCGCGCAGTATGGCAAGATTGTCATAGGCGAAAGAAATGAAAGTGGTTTTGTCCAGCCAGCCGATATTTTGAATGATATCATATAAACGGTCGATTTCCGCTTTCTTCATCAGATTTTTGATTTCAAGAACGGCCTGCTTTTCATAATGTTTGCAGGTTTCAATATATTCCGCCAGATCGGGTATTTTCATATCACAGCGGTCAAACGTGCCTGCCGCATCCTTTAATTTCAGCGCTCGCAGTTGGTCATAGTCGCTTTTCTCGATTTCCAGATTGCGGTCGGCGACCCGTCCGGTACAGTCGTCGTGAAAAATGACGAACCGTCCGTCCGCCGTGACGTGTACGTCGGTTTCAATGCCGTAATAACCGCGGTTTCCGGCGGCGATGAACGCGGCAAGCGTATTCTCGGTTTCCAATCCGCTGACGCCGCGGTGGGCGATCATGCGGACGTTTTTGCGATCACGGATTTTCACGGTATCCAAGAAAAAGACTCCTTTATAATAATGCTTTTATAAGCATATTATACCATTTTTCAAAGTCATTTGCAAGAATGTTGAAAAATATAACGATTTTTGCGGTTACCTGTTGACAGCAATGCCGTTTTTGTGGTATACTAACGCCGTGATAGAGGTGCGCCCGAAAAGAGTACCGTGCAGTACGACCGCCAAGGTCGCACGGAAAAGGTGAGGGTGCCGAAACGGAATACCGTGGCGGGTGTTTTGTTGGCAGTGCGGAAAATATCCGTATTGCTGTCGCAGAAATGCGGAGCGCTATCCCATGAAACGAAAAAATAACCGTTTGGTTTTTGTGGGGATAGTTGCTTTGCGATTATCTCTTTTTATTTTGAAACGGAGGAATTTGAAATGAGTAATACCGTTTTTCAGGGCGTAGCCACCGCTATTATCACCCCGTTCAAGGACGGAAAGGTGGACTTTGAAAGTTTCGGAAAAATGATCGACTGGCAGATCAGCGAGGGTATCAACGCCATCGTTGCCGCCGGCACTTCGGGAGAAGGATCAACCCTGACGGACGAGGAACATAAGGCGGTCATCCGTTTCTGTGTCGAGCGTGTCGCCGGTCGTGTTCCGGTCATTGCCGGTACCGGCAGTAACGATACGGCGTATGCCATTGAACTGACCCGTTACGCCTGCGAAGTCGGCGCGGATGCCATGCTGCTGGTCACGCCGTATTATAATAAAGCAACACAAAACGGTCTGATCGCGTCCTTTACCGCTATTGCCGACGCTTCGACCAAACCGTGCATATTATATAATGTGCCCAGCCGGACGGGCTGCAACCTGTTGCCGCAGACGCTGGCTCAGCTCAGTAAACATCCGAACATTGTCGGTGTCAAGGAGGCCAGCGGTAATATTTCGCAGATCGCCGAGGTCAAGGCGCTTTGCGGTGAAGATTTCGCGCTTTATTCCGGTAACGACGATCAGATCGTTCCGGTGCTTTCACTGGGCGGTATCGGCGTGATTTCGGTGGTATCCAATATTCTGCCCGCTAAAACGGTCAAGATCTGCAACGATTTCTTTGACGGAGATATTAAGAATTCCGCCAAGGTGCAGTTGGAATTGCTGCCGCTGATCAATGCGTTGTTCTGTGAAGTGAATCCGATTCCCGTCAAGGCGGCCTGCGCGGCGATGGGACTTTGCGAAAACAGCGTGCGCCTGCCGCTGACCGTCATGGAACCGCAGAACGAGGAACGTCTGCGCCGTTGCATGAAAGAACAGGGATTACTTTAAGATCGGGAGGTTTTATGCGATGAAAATTGCAATATACGGTTACGGAAATCTGGGCCGCGGCGTAGAGTGCGCGGCAAAACAGAACGACGATATGGAACTGGTCGGGGTTTTTACCCGGCGGGATCCGTCCACGGTCCGTACGCTGACCGGTGCTCCGGTATATGCCGCCGCGGAAATCGACCGCTTTGCGGATGAAATCGACGTGCTGATCATTTGCGGCGGAAGCGCGACCGATCTGCCGAAACTGACGCCGGAACTGGCTCAAAAATTCAACGTGGTCGACAGTTTTGATACCCACGCCAATATCCCGACACATTTTGAAAACGTAAACAACACCGCCGCCGCAACGGGACATATCGCGCTGATCAGCGCCGGCTGGGACCCCGGTATGTTCTCCATTGCCCGAGCGTATTCTTCGGCTGTTCTGCCGCAGGGAAAGGATTATACTTTCTGGGGCAGGGGGGTCAGTCAGGGACATTCCGACGCGATCCGCAGAATTCCCGGAGTAAAAAACGCAAAACAGTACACCGTTCCGATAAAGTCCGCCATAGACAGCGTCCGCGCGGGACAGATGCCCGAGCTTGGCGCCGGTGAAAAGCATACAAGAGAGTGCTTCGTCGTTGCCGAAGAGGGCGCCGATAAAGATCGAATCGAGCGCGAAATCGTCACGATGCCCAACTATTTCGCCGACTATCAAACGACCGTGCATTTCATTTCGGAAGAGGAATTCAAGCGCGATCACAGCGGAATGGCTCACGGCGGATTCGTCATCCGCAGCGGGAAAACGGGAATTGACGGAAGCACCGACCA
>JAZUFP010000291.1:0-4434 GCA_045640765.1 Acutalibacteraceae bacterium | reverse complement strand
CTGATCTTTCTCGGTGTAAACCGGTATTATGACCTGAACACCGAGGTCAAAAACACGGTTTCCAAATACAGTCAGCATTTTACGAAAAAATTTTCCGGCGTATTGATCGACAGCGAAAACGACAGTGCCGCCGAGATCGGTGACTCTGATTATTTCCGTCAAAAAAGCGTTTCGGATTTTAATTATGCCGCTTTGACGGCGGAACAGAAACGCATTTACCGCACTCTGTATTCCGCCGCCGACGTTATGACCGACGGCTGGTTCCGGGTCGGAAACTGCGGCCGGGAATTTCAGACCGATATTGCCATTGCCTTTCAGGCCATGACCAATGATCACCCCGAACTGTTCTGGCTGCCGGTCAACTATCTGATGAACAATACCGGGACCGAAGACGCACCGGAAATCCAGGTGGCTTTTTCCTATCACGCAAACGGATATGATCTTGATTACCTGCTCCCAGCAGAAGAACGGGATCAGATGAAGCAGGAACTGGAAACCCGTGCCGCCGTATTGTTGCAAAATCTGCCGGACGACCCCTATCAGGCGGAACTGTATCTGCACGACCGCATCTGCAAAGCCGCCATATATGATGAATCCGGCAAAGATGACCTGAAATATTCGGTATACGGCGCGTTGGTCAACGGAAAAGCCGTCTGCGAAGGATACGCGCGCGCCATGCAGTACCTGTGCCAAAAAGCGCATCTGCCCTGCACGGTCATCAGCGGAAACTATAAAGGCGAAGGCCACATGTGGAATCTGGTACAGCTGCCCGGCGGATGGTATCATCTGGACATTACGTGGGACGATCTGCCCGACGGGATCGGATATTATTTCTTTAACCTGAACGATGCCGACATCCGCAAGAATCACACCGTCGCGCCCCTTGCCGCCGTGGCGAAAACGGAGGCAATCGAAAAAGGGCAGTTCAATCTGTTTGTGCCTGCCTGCAAGAAAAAAACGTACAATTATTACGTTCAAAACGGTCTGTCGATCGATCACAGCGATCCCGAAAGAATTGCCGCGCAGATCATTGTCGCCGCCCAAAACGGTGCTGAAAAATTGCAGTTCCGCATTACCGACGACGCCTATTATCAGGAATTTTTTGACGACCCGAACGCCGCCGTCCGCCCCGTTCAATCCGCCCTTGACAAATCGGGAAACGCTAACATTCAAATCGATAATCTGGGGACCGGAGACGGCTTCGTGACCTTCTACTGGAAAATAATATAAATATATTTTTTGATTTTACTTTATTTTATTAATCAAAACACGGCATCCGTTCCGTTTTTCCTTTTATTTTCCCCGAAGATTGACAAATCCGGCTTTTCACGATATACTGTTTTTATTGTATCCGCCGTACGGCGGCAGAATTTTTTGAGGTGCTGTTATGGAAAAGATCAATGAACTGTTCGGCAGTATGGTTTTCAATGACGCGATCATGAAAGAACGACTGCCCGAAGAAACGTATCTGGCGCTAAAAGCGGCCATTGACGAAGGGAAAGAGATCGACGCTCCGACCCCCGACGTTGTCCCCCCCGCCATGAAAGACTGGGCGATCGAAAAAGGCGCGACGCATTTTACCCATTGGTTCCAACCCATGACCGGCATTACCGCCGAAAAGCACGACAGTTTTATCATGCCGACCGCGGACGGCAGAGTGTTAATGGAATTTTCGGGCAAGGAACTGATCAAGGGCGAACCGGATGCGTCGTCCTTCCCGTCCGGCGGATTGCGCGCCACCTTTGAAGCGCGCGGTTATACCGCCTGGGACCCCAGTTCCTATGCTTTTGTCAAGGATAATACATTATGTATTCCCACCGCGTTCTGTTCGTTCGGCGGACAGGCGCTGGATGCCAAGACGCCGCTGCTACGCAGTATGGCCGCCATCAACAGGCAGGCCTTACGCATTGCGAAATGTTTCCGCATGGATGACGTGCGCTATATCAACACCACGGTCGGCGCAGAACAGGAATACTTCCTGGTAGACGCAACCCTTTACGAGCAACGTCCCGATCTGATCTTCTGCGGCAGAACGCTGATCGGCGCGCCGCCCCCGAAAGGTCAGGAAACCAGCCACCACTATTTCGGAGTCATCAAACCCCGGGTCGCCGCGTTCATGCGTGAACTGGACGAAGAACTGTGGCGTTTGGGCGTACCGGCCAAAACCGAACATAACGAGGCCGCGCCGGCGCAACACGAACTGGCGCCCGTTTTTACGACCACCAACATTGCCGCGGATCACAACCAACTGACCATGGAAATGATGAAAAAGGTCGCGCTGCGGCACGGTCTGGTCTGCCTGCTGAACGAAAAGCCCTTCAAGGGAGTCAACGGCAGCGGGAAACATAACAACTGGTCCATTTCCACCGATACGGGCGTCAACTTTTTGAAACCGGGTAAAAGTCCGAGTGAAAATCTGCTGTTCTTACTGACCGTTGCCGCCATGATCGAAGCGGTGGACAAGCATCAGGATCTGCTGCGGATCGCGGTCGCTACCGCGGGGAACGATCACCGGCTGGGTGCGCACGAAGCACCGCCCGCCATCGTTTCAGTATTTTTGGGTGAAGAACTGACCAATATTCTTTCCGATATTGCCATCGGGGTCCACCACAACGACGCCAAGCGGATCAATATGAGTGTCGGCACGGATATTATCCCCCGCATCCGCCGGGACAACGCCGACCGCAACCGCACTTCTCCGTTCGCCTTTACCGGCAACAAATTTGAATGCCGGATGCTGGGCAGCGGTTCTTCCATTTCGGATATCAACACCATGCTGAACACCATGGTCGCCGACGTTTTCGCCGCCTATGCCGACCGTCTGGAAAAAGCGGACGATCTGGAAAGTGAAGTACACCGGATCATCCGCGACACCATGCGGGATCACGGGCGCATCATTTTCAACGGTGACGGCTATTCGGATGAATGGCGTGAAGAAGCCGCCAAGCGCGGTTTGCTGAATCTGCGCAGTACGGTGGATGCCATTCCCCACCTGTGCGACAGCGCAAATGTTCTGCTGTTTGAACGGCACGGCGTTTTCAAACCGGAAGAACTGAACGGGCGTGTGGAAATCGCGCTGGAAAACTACTGCAAAACGCTGGAAATCGAGGGACTGACGTTAAGTTCCATGATCTACAAGGACGTTATTCCCGCCATTACCCGATATACCGACGATCTTTGCACGACCATCACCCACAAAAAGGAGATCGCGCCCGATGCCGACGTTACGGTCGAGCGCGAACTGCTGGATCGCCTTTCGGCGCTGAACACCGCGTTGTATAAGGGTGTGGATCAACTGAATACGCAGATGACCGTTTCCGGTCTTGAACCCAAGATCGCCGAACGGGCAAGAAGTTATCACGATAAAGTTCTGTTCACGATGGAAAATCTGCGTCACGCCGCGGATGAAGCGGAATCTTTGACCGCGCGGGAATACTGGCCGTATCCGGGATACGAAAATTTGCTGTTCAACATATAAACCGAAACGGTCAGGAAATTTTCCTGACCGTTTTTGCAACCTTTTGCCCTGTTGCGCGGTATTCAATACAGAGGGGAAGAAAATTATGGACGTGAATCAATACGCAGCGATCGCTTTTGAAAAATACGCCGATACGGTATACCGGCTGGCATTTGCCAGAATGAAGAACAGTGCCGACGCGGAAGACGTTCTGCAAGAGGTATTTCTGCGCTATATGCGCCGCGGAAAACCCGCCGAATCGGACGAACACGAACGTGCTTTGCTGATCCGGATCACCGTGAACTGTTCCAACAGTCTGCATACCAGCGCCTGGCGCCGGCATACCACCGCGCTGGACGAATCCGTTTCCGACGACCGGGGATTCCCCGAAAACGGTACGCTGGATGCCGTGTTGAAACTGCCGGTCAAATACCGTACCGTCATTCACCTGTTCTATTTTGAGGGCTATGCCGTCAACGAGATCGCCGCGCTTTTGAAAACCAAACCCTCGACCGTAAAATCCCAACTGAATCGCGGACGTGAAAAACTGCGCGAATTACTGCAAGGAGTTGAATTCTGATGTTTGAGGACGATTACAAAAAAGAAATGAACGGGATCAAACCCGACCCGGCTGTTTTACAGACCGTCGCCGAAAATCTGAATGACGGCGGAACGCGATCCGGCCGCCCGAAGCGCCGTGCCGGTATGATCTGGGGACTTTCTTTCGCCGCGGTCGCCTGCGCCTGCGCGGTCGTTTTTACGACCACGCTGCTGCCCAAATCAAAAGCCCCGGTCGCCGGAAAAGAAACGGTCGTGCCGTTAAAAAACAGTCCGCTGAAAACGTCGCAAAGCTATGACGACCTGTACGAGAAACTCGAAAAGCTGACCCGGTACGATGACCCATACAGCAATACGATAAAAATGAAAGACGGTTCTTTTGTGACCGCCGGCGGCGCCATCGCAAAAACATACAATTC
>JAZUFP010000290.1:0-1582 GCA_045640765.1 Acutalibacteraceae bacterium | reverse complement strand
ATTCCGCCGCGCAGAGGATTTTTAACAGCGGCAGATCGGCAGTGCCGATCTTTGGCAGTTCTCTGACGGGCGTGATCATTCGATCGCCCCGTCACAGATGGCGTTCAGCAGATACCGGGTCAGTTCGGGCAGTACCCGGATATCCCGGATATCGGCAACGCTTGTCGCCGAATGGATATACCGGCAGGGGACCGAAAGGGTCAGCGTGCGTACCCCGTCCCGGTTCAGGTGGATGGCGGCGGCGTCATTGCCGCCCGTTGTGGCGGTTTTCGGTTGACATAACATCCCGCTGTTCAGCGCCGCTTCATACAGCGCGCGGTCATAGACCGTGCCGCCGTCCATGAAGGAGACCGCCACGCCCTGCCCCAACCGGCAGACCTGCTTTTCGGGCGGAACGTCGGAAAGATCGGCGGCGGTCGTCGCTTCCAGCACCAGCGCGAAATCGGGATCAACGGCAAAAGCGGCGGTTTTCGCGCCGCGGCAGCCGACCTCTTCCTGCGTGGAAAAAGAAGCGTAAAAATCATATTCACTTTCCTGCCGCAGCAGGGTGATCAGCGCGGCACAGCCGACACGGTCATCCAGCGCTTTACTGCGTACCGTATCGAAGACCTGCGCCCAGTCGCCGACGATCACGGCGCGGTCTCCCGGCGAGACCAGATCCAGCGCGTCACTTCGGTTTTTGGCGCCGATATCAATATACAGCGCTTCGGCTCTGGGCAGTTTTTTGCCCTCGTCCCCGTGGGTCAGGTGGATCGGTTTTCCGCCGATGACACCGGGCACGGTGCCTTCGATCAGGACACGCCGCGCCAAGAGCACCGACGTGCTGATACCGATGGGGGTGAATTTCAGAAAACCGTCGGGGGTGACGGCGGTGACGATCAGTCCGACCTCGTCGGTGTGAGCGTCGATCAGCACCTTTTTCGGGGCGGGTTTTCTGCCCTTCTTATGGCAGATGATATTGCCCAGCGCGTCTGTTTTCCAGTCGCAGAATCCGTCAATTTCGGAAAGGATCAGATCCCGCACGGCGGTTTCGTCACCGCTGGTGGCGTCGCAGGCGCACAACCGGTTCAACAAGTCAATCATCACACACACCTCCCGACAGAACGTACTGTTCCAGCAGATCGACCACGGCGGTCACATCGTCCAGATCGACCACCTCGGTATCGGTGTGCATATTGCGCAAAGGGATCGAGATCAGCCCCGTGCGGATGCCGGTTTTGGTCAGGGAAATCACGTCGGCGTTGGTGCCGGTGGAACGTCCCATGACCTCGGTCTGGTAGGCGATGTCGTGATCCTGCGCCAGCAGGATCAGTTTTTCGCTGATCGCGCGGTCCAGAATGGGGGAGCAGCCGATCATGCCGCCACCCGAAAGTTTACCGCATTCATACGGATTCACGTCGGGGCCGTCGCCGAAGCTGACGTCCAGCACAACGGCTACGTCGCAGGGGTTGGCAAAGGCGGCGGTACGTGCGCCGCGGCAGCCCAGTCCTTCCTGATCGCTGAACAAAAAGGTGATATCGAGCGGCAGTTCTTTGCCCGAAAGGCGGCGTGCCAGTTGCAGCAGACAGACTACGCCGGCACG
>JAZUFP010000289.1:0-3666 GCA_045640765.1 Acutalibacteraceae bacterium | reverse complement strand
CCGGACGGACAGCATCAGCACGATCGACAACCTCGGGCTGTTCTGGCATTATCCGTCGATCGAGTGCTTCCACACGGTCATTCCGCCGTCGATCATGGACTTTTACAACTACGTCGGGGAAGAACGGGACGTGGCAAGCCGCCCGTCGGTCGATCATCCTGCCATCCGTTCGCTGCTGTCGGTCGAATTTCTGCTGAACGCCCCGACCGATGAGGACGGATCGGATTCCTTTACCGATCCCGATACCGGCGAAACCAAAATGCCCGGCTTCCGATATATCAAGACTTCCGGCGGATATGAGATCTATGAAAACGAGAACTACGTGCCGTACGGATATTCATATAAATACTATATGACGCAGGAATTCTGCGACGAACAAAACGAGGACGACCGTTCGGCGTGGATGACCAAAGCCGTTCTGCTGACCGATGAACAGATCAAACAGTACGGCGGCACGATGAAGAACATCGAAACGCTTTACAGTGAATATGACGCCGAAGATCCGACCGCCACGTCTCTGACGCTGGACGATGAGGCACTGGCGGTCGACAGCGCCAATCTGCGCGCGACCGCCGCCGCCAACTTCTCGGTGGACGATAACGTCTTTTCGGCGCGTGTCGTACGGGACACCGATTCGCTGGTCGTTTTCCCGGTGCCGTATGACGACGGGTGGAAAGCCACCGTCAACGGCGCGCCGGTCAAGATCGAAAAGGTCAACGTCGGCTTTATGGCGGTGCCGGTCACGGTCGGCAACAGCGAGATCGTCTTTACCTATACCACGCCGGGCTGGGCGTTGGGTCTAAAAATCAGCGGCATCGCGCTGGGGGCGCTGGTGCTGTATCTGCTTCTGGCATGGCTGATCGGCAGGAAATATCCGCCGCGCACCGTGTACCCCGAAGGGGATGAATTACTGTACCGCTGGCGGAACGACGAACTGTTCCGCGAATCGGTCGAAACGGTGCCGGAAGAACCGGAAAACGCGCCGTCAAGTTTGTTGACGGACCCGGTGGAGATCCCCTCGCTGGGTGAAGGGTTTGAAGGCGGATTTGAAATTGATGTGAGTGCGTGGAGGGATGATCCCGCGCCGGAAGAACAGTCGAAAGAAGAGGGTTTGACATGATCACGCATATATTATGGTTTTTGGTCGGATTTGTTTTGCTTATTAAAGGCGGAGATTGGTTTGTAGACGGGGCAAGCGCGCTGGCGCGGCGGTTCCATATACCGGAACTGCTGATCGGTGCCACGGTGGTTTCCATCGGCACCACTCTGCCGGAAGTCATGGTGTCTTCCGGCGCGGCGTTAAGCGGATCGGGCGGTATTGCCTACGGCAACGCCATCGGCTCGATCATCTGCAATACGTCGCTGATCTCGGCGCTGACCGTTGCCGTCCGGCCGTCCGACGTGGATAAAAAAACGTTGCTTACACCGGTGGCGTTTTTCTTTGGCGCCGCGGCGTTTTACTGCGCGATCGCCTATATCACGCAGGATTTTGCCCGCTGGACGGGAATCGCGCTGCTGACGCTGTTTGTGATCTATATGATCTTTACGGTCCGTCAGGCGTTGACCGACCGGGCACCGTCTCCGACACAGACGGAATCCGCCGAAGGATCGGCGATCTGGAAAGATCTGCTTTGTCTGGCGGTCGGCGCGGTGCTGATCGCGGTCGGCGCGGATTTGCTGGTCGATCACGGCACGGCGATCGCCGAAAAACTCGGTGTACCCGACTCGGTCATCGGGTTGACCTTTGTGGCGCTGGGAACGTCACTGCCCGAACTGGTCACCGCCATTACGGCGCTGGTCAAGGGACACAGCGCGCTGTCGCTCGGAAACATCATCGGCGCCAACCTGTTCAATCTGGTGCTGGTCAGCGGACTGTCGATCACGCTGTCCCCGTTTACGCTGGCGGAAGCGCAGGGCAAGACCTTCGCGGGTCAAAACGCGTCTTTGCTGATCGATATTCCGGTCATGTTCGCCGTCATGCTGCTGCTGACCGTGCCGGCACTCATCCGCGGAAAACTGTCACGCTGGCAGGGCGTTTTGATGCTGTGTATATACGCCGGTTTCTGCGCGTTCCAGTTTTTCTTGTGATCCCCGTTTTTTGAAAAGTCTTAATAATCCCACAATCCCGGGAACAGTAAGCAAAAAGGACACATCTCACGATGTGTCCTTTTTTATGCCGTTATAAATATTTTCTGATCTGTTCGTCGAGAAAACGCATCTGTTCTTCGGTGTGGAACCAATGCGCGCCGCCTTTCAGGATGTCCAGTGTCGCGCCGGTTTCTGCCGCAAAGGACGATACCGTTTCAAAAGACGTCATTTCGTCCTTTTCGCCGTAAAAAATATGCGTGGGCACGTTCCAGCGAATCGGCGTTTTCCGTACGTAACACAGGTATTCCCACGAAAGGGTCTCGCCGAACGGCGTTTCAATGAATTTCCGGTTTCGCAGATCGCGTTCGGTCACGCCCGTCCACGCCAGCATATCCGTGATCAGCCGTTCCATATCGATGATGGGGGAAATGAAAAACGCCGTGTCGATCTTCCGTCCGTCCAAAGCATTCATCGCGAAATACGCGCCGATACTGTTGCCGATGACCGAAATACGGTCATACCGTTCACGGACCGTGTCGAAATATCCGGAGAACTCCCGTTTCGCGTCCCACGGAGTCTCAGACCGATAGTCGAATCCCAGTACATCGCCGTCGGGGAAAAGGGGGCGGTAGTGTTCCGCCTCGGCGGCGGTGCCGCCTTTTCCGTGAATGTATACGGTCAGGTCCCGCATGGAATCAACCTCCCAAAACTGTTTATCAAAAAGCTGTCGACCGGAAGGTCACAATTCCCGCTTTTTGAAGAATATCACCGACAAATACCACGATAAGGCATACAGTCCGACCGCTGAAATGAACAATACTGTGAAAACGGTGCTTGCCGGAACGCGTCCCGAAAGACCGCCTTTGAAAAATCGGGCAAACAGAACGCTTGAAGTGCACACGAAACCGATCGTCACGTAATATGCGACACGCCCTTTTTCAACGCCGAATTTGAAAATAAACGGCAGCGGAAGCGCGGCCGACAGCAGGGATATGATCAGTACGGACAGCATATTGGCCGTGAATTCACCGACCGTAAAATAACCGCACACGCTCATTTTGATCCCCTGCGTGATCCCGATAACGATCAGCACGATGAATTGCGCGCACAGTCCCAAAAGATATTTTGCCGAAACGAACTGTGCCCGGGTGACGGGCAGCGTGGCGCTGAACTGCGTAAAGCGGCTGCGCGCGTCGTATCCCAGCAGGTTGACCGGGATCATGCCGCAAAGCAGGCACGGATAGAACGCGAAAAACAGATTGCCGGTGTCGCTGACCGAAAGGATCAGAAACACGACGGCGATCAGCAGATAAGATTTATAATAATGCCTGATCATGTAAAGGTCTTTCAACAGCAGTCCTTTCATGTTATCCGGCCTCCTTTACCATAAATACGAACAGTTCCTCGATGCTGACGGGGCTGACACCGATCCCGTGCGGTACCATGTTCCGGCGGACGATTGCCTCGGTCCCGTAGGGACTTTCCCTGCGGTACAGTACCGCCTGTTCGGGGAAATCCAGAAGTTGCTCCGCCGTGCAGTGGACCGTTCCGTATTCGGAAAGCAGAACGTCCTTTTCT
>JAZUFP010000288.1:0-7416 GCA_045640765.1 Acutalibacteraceae bacterium | reverse complement strand
ATTTCTTCGACCGACGGTTGAACACTGTCTTCACTGCCGTCCGCCGCGTACCATGAACGGATGACCGGGAATGCCAGATCTTCCAGACATCTTGCAAAATCCAGAACATCCGAAAGATTCCGACAGGGATGGTCCAGCCGGTATTCCAGCGACTTAAAATGAGCATTTTCCGGTTTCACGCCTGTTCCCTCCGAAACATCTTAATCATCCAGCACGCACATTTTCGCGGCGGGGATCAGCTGGTTTTTGTTTTGATACGAAACGTAGATATCCGTATCGGTCGGATTATAAATCATGCAACCGTCCGCCGAGAATTCCAGTCGGTTGTAACTCTTGACATAGTTAAAAATTTCACCGTTTGTCGCATACCAGACGGCATCGTTTCCGGCCAGCTTTTTGCAGATGTTTTCCAAACGGTCAAAACAGTTATCAAATTCGTAGGAATGACCCCAAAGGTAAAATACCTTCGCGGTAATGCGCCACGGATGCTCGGTATCGTCCGGCACAAGGAAGCGTTCGATGATCTCATCGAGGTGGTCGTCTATCTGATGGCAGGTCGGGTTCCACTTCAAAAAATCTTTCGGCAGCGTGAAATGATAGGTGTCATTCACCGTCCGGGCATAATCGATGCCGCAGTTTCTGACGCATTCCGCCACGCGGTCGTCGGTCAGCCCGAAAGGATAGGCCATGCCTCTGACGATTTTGTGAGAAAGCCGCTCCAATGCTTCGCGGTCTTTCAGAACTTCCTGCAGAATACCGGCGTTGTCCAGGTTTTCAAGATGCGGATGCGTGCAGGTATGCACGGCGATCTCGTGATTGGCATACAGATCATTCAGTTCCTGAACAGAAACGTGACCGCCGTCTCCGAGCAGGGTGGAATTGAGATTGAACGTGCATTTAATGCCGTACTGATCCAGAATACGGACCATTTCACGGTCAAATAAGGTGCCGTCGTCAAAACTCATGGTGAAGACTTTGGTCTTAAATCCGGGATAACGTAAAAATAATTCTTTCATTCATATCACCTGTAAAATCACTTAATAATCAGTTCGGCAACCTTGTAATACTTGCCGTTTCGTTCCAAATCGTTACACAGATAAATAACCGGCGCGGTTTCGTCCCCAATGCCGAAACTCAAAGCGTATTTACCCGGTTTCAGTTCCTGCGGCAGGGGCAATTCATCCGTCAAGCGGGTTTCCCCCGGCATCCACTGTCGGGTGTCGTTTTCGGTACGGAATTCGTACGAACAACCATCTTCCCCGGTCAGTTTCCAGCAGGTGGCCACGTTGTGATAAATCGGTGCCACGCCGTAGTTTTTCACGGTATAATGAACGGACACACACTCACCGCAAGACACTTCTTCCGGCAGTTCAAGTTCGGCAATGCCGTAATGATACCCCATCTTTGAAATAAAACGGTCGACCTTTTCCCGCATGGTTTCCGGGATCGGAAGCGATTTTGCGTTAAAATAAGTCGCGTGCCAGTCCAGCAATTTTTGAAAAATCGTTTCAACATCCCATTCACGGCGATGCCATTCGCCCAGCCACCAGTAACTTTCAAACGCGACGGGCGCCGTTTTCCAAAGAACGTCCTGTTCGGGGATCTGCGCCAGTTTTTCGGGATAGTACTGATAGGTGTGCATTTGCGTTCCGATGCCGTCGGCACGCCAGCCGACCTTGTGTTTGGTGTTGATATAAGATACCAGTTCCGGAACGATGACCTGCGAAATAAACATGGTATTCGGGAACGCTTCAATATAGGCGTCCATGAGTTCTTTTAAGTCATCCATCGAATACAGTTCGACGTTATGCCCTTCGCCCCACGATCCCGGCAGGGAAAGGTCAACGATATCCAGCGTCGGATTTTTATCGAACCGTTCACCCAAAGCGCGTATGGCTCTTGCGAACAGCCGTAAAAATTCCGGATCGGTCGGAGAATCTTTTACCCGCATTCCGTCCGGCCGTTCCGGACAGTCGACGATTTTTTTTAACCATTCGGGTACGTCGTCTTCTTTACGGGTACTGTGCGCCATCAGCCGGAACATGACGGTTTGTCCGTGGGCTTTGGCGTCGTTGAGGATCTGCTCAACAAAATCGAAATGATATTCCATGGGCTGCGGCTCGAAATCTTTCCACAAAATGCGGATATACGCCACATTCCCGTCGGGATGATACCCCTGCTCTCTGCCCCGCTGTTCAACATAACCGGGAATGGGATAACATTCGATATGTTCGGTTTCGGTCATATTGTTTTTCGGGTCAACAATAATGTCCGAATAAAGTTTTTCGCCCTTGAAATGCTGAAAGGTATTGAACCCCATATACGGGTTGTCGAATGCCTCTTTTGAATAAGAAAAAACTTTTTTCATTGATAAATCCCCTTTTCCGAACCGTTTCGGATCTTCCCCGATTTCCCTGTTAAAAAATCAATAATCCAAAGAATAAATAAAATCGGATTTTTCCGGTCTTCTGTTCAGCCATTCGCCCCGTGTAAAATCGGGGAACGCAACCGGCTGACCGCCCAGCGCGATGGACTGTTCACTCAACACGCTGATGCACATCATAACGGCGGCATCGTAAACGTCGATCGGTGCTTTGCAGTCACGTTTTACGGTTTCGACAAAGGCGCGGCAGGAAACAAAATCGGTTCCGCCGTGACCGAATTCCAGCAGTTCGGGATGTTTGCGGTGTTCCTGCCAGACGGGATGATCGTATTCTTCCTGATATTCGGCGGCATTGCCCCATTTGGCTTTCCACTTCATCCATTCCCACTGATCGTGAACACCGTCGATATACACCGAATCGTTTTCTTCGTTATATCTGCCCTCGGTCCCCAAAACCTTGAACCTGCGGCTGTAAGGGCACGGCAGTGTAGTGTCCAGCGTAATGGTGACCGTTTCACCGTTGGCACATTTCAAAAGTGTGGTGACCACGTCACCCTGCGCGAATTTTGTATGAGAATAGGGATGCTCATCGCCCTTGCTTTTCCTGGCATAGGCGTTAATGCCGACTGCTTTGGAGGACATGGAAACAAGCGAAACGAAGCGGTTGCCCTTGTTGATATGCAGCAGTTTGGCGATCGGTCCGATTTCGTGGGTGGGATAGTTTTCGCAATTTCGGAACAAATAATCGTTGATCCGGTAATTATCGTCGGCGATCATTTTGCGCAGGCAATGCGTATAAGCGCCTTCCAAATGGACCAGTTCACCGAACATTCCTTTGGATGCCATGTTCAGTGCCATCATTTCACGACGGCTGTAACAGCAGTTTTCAAGGAACATGAACCGATGACCGGTTTCTTCGGCAACGCGGACCAGTTCTTCACATTCGGTCATGGAATAAGCGCCGCCGACTTCGACGCCGACGTAAATGCCCATTTTCATGGCTTCAATGGCGATGGGAAAATGCATATCCCACGTAGTGGAAACCAAAACCGCGTCCAGTTCGGCGATGCCCAGAACTTCTTTATAATTCTGCGTTACCACCGGCAGCGGTCTGCCACTGTTCGTAATAATATCGGAAATTTTCTTCAAGCGTTCCGGTTTCAGGTCGCAAATGCCGACAATTTCAACGTCGTCCATCCGCAGAAAATCCCATTCGATCAGGTCGCCGCCACGATTCAGACCGATAACGCCCAATTTGATTTTTTCTTTCATTTTCTTCGCCTCAACTCATCAGATATCCATTTGGAAAAGAATATTTTTACCGTTTTCAAAATTAACACGGTTATCTAAACGCGCATACTGATTCATGGCGTTTTTCAAAACGAACGCGACCCGATAATTGCCCGGCTTTTCGGGAACGGGCAATTTTACCGAAACGGTATGTTCCAGCACGTCACGGTCGGCATAATCTGCCGGATCGCTGCCGTACCATTCTTCGGGATCGCCCGCCGCGCGCGTGCAAACCACGTTGCCGTCACGGTCCAGTAATTGCACTTCGCCAAGCAGGTTAAACGCCGCAGTATATCCGTAATTTTTCAGTTTGATATTGATTTCGATCTCACTGCCGATCGCGACATCTGCCGATTGCAGTGAAATTCTGTACCCGAGATAATCTCTTAAATACTCGAACGCGTTCCGTTCGACACGGTTACCGTCGGTATCCGTAAACCAGCCGTCCGTATAAGCCAGCCCGTATTCGTCCAGCAGTGCCGGTGTGACTGCCTGATTTTTCCAGGCGTGCAGGCAGGTTTGTCCCGTTCGGACACCGTACATCTGCGCGTCGCCGTAGGCGTGCTGAATACTTAACGTGGAAGTATGCTTTTGAGAAAGGGACCGCATACAGGAATACCCCGACGGCCAACTGCCCGAAAGCAGCATCCAGCGTGTGGTAAACAGTTCGGAATCGTTAATGGTATAGGGGGATTCTTTGACGCCGACTTCCCACCAGCAGGTGCCGGGCTGCCAGTAACCCTGCCCCAGATCCACGTTGGCAAACATCAGTCCGTGGCAGGCATCGTCGGCAAAGCCGATACGGGGATACCGCCAATAATCTTTATGGATGAATGTTGTCTTGAACAGCGGCTGACGAATGATCAGCCGGATCTTTTCGGGCGCCGCGTCCATAAACGCGTTGACAATGACCTGACGGTCAATATTATTCCGAATTCCCGTCCATTCACCGTATGAACCGATAAAACTGAAATTCATGGCGAACAGAACGTCCTCGTTCCGATCGAACAAGGGTTTTAACTGTTTCATGTGAGATAACACGATCTCCTGTGAAACGTTTTCCGTGCCGGTAATACCGTGCTGGTAATAGTGGCACAGATACATTTTAACGCCCAACTTGCGGTAGGCGTCATAAACAGATTGCAGATAATCCAACAAAATTTGCGGCAGGATCTCTGTTTTCATGTATTGATCCAAAACAAAGTGGATGCGTGAAACCTTGACCTTTTCGCCGTTGGTATTCCGCGCGATGCGATTCTTTACGTCCTCGAAAACCTTTTCGGGCGTCCATGCTTTCAAGCCCTCGGGATCGGGGATAAAATAATCCTCCTCCGAACGGAAACCGCGGTCGGGGTTATCGTTCAGCAACACGCTTTTTTCGGCAGGCAAAGGCAGGAAACGGATGGAAAAACTACCGTCGAGCGATGCCACGGCATCCTCCGGCTCGCGATAATCCGCCAACATGTTTCCAACAGGATCCGGCGTCACAATACAATATACGGGTGAATATCTGCCGATGATCTTACGGTCATTCAGAGCCATTACAACGGCACGGTAGGAATTCAGTGCTTCCAGTTTGCAGGTCTTAAAAGCCGTACCGCAGACCGTTTCGGTCTGAACGGCAATATAATTCAAACAACCCATATTGGGGCCGCGGTCTTCAATACGGTAAAGGTCTACGCGGTACGCGTCCGCGTCGGAACATTTGTCCCATGAGATTTCACAGTGATCGGCGAAAGATTCCACATTGACGGACAAACCGGTCAATGTAGCTTCAAAACTGTCTTTGATCCTGTCAAACGATAATCCCATTCCGACAAACGGCGCCGAATCCCCGTCCGGCAATCTGCCGTTTATTTTATTCTCTTTCAGCATAATTCACCCGATCAATCAAATATTATAATCCGTTAAATAATTCTTTGTGTTTGCGACCATTTCATCGAAAAGTGCGCGCGCGTCCTTCATATCAAGCGGCATGTGCGCATCGGACAAAAAGGCCTCGAACGCCAGGTCTAAATTTCTGGTCAACCCGGCTTCAACGATCATTTCCTGCTCGGTTGCAACGGGAGCTACCAGATTCAGCACCCGCATCGGCATTTCGCCGGCATTCACCGGTACCACGCTGTCGTTATCGAACACAGCGTTGGTTTCGACCACGGCACCCAGCGGCAGGTTTGGAATTTGTCCGACGTTCGGCATATTCACGTTGGTGATCAGTTTACCGCAGCCGCAAATGGCTTCGATTTGGCGGACGCCCTCTTCCCCGGAGGGGTTCAGGTCGAATTTTTCTTCCCGGTTCAAAATTTTCCGGCTTTTTTCAAGCCGTTCTTCCAGATTGTTGAACCGCCAGCTGACGGGGGTCAATCCGTAACCCCATTCGGCGACCTGCTCGGGGGATTTCATGTACCAGTTGATCGGGCAGAATTCCGCCAGATGTCGGTCCCCCGCGGCGGCGATCAAACCGAAGCGCATGAACAGATCCATTTTAACGTATTCGTTGGATTCAAACACAAGATCCTGCGCGCCCAGGTTTTTATGTACCGAAAGTTCGCCGTTGCGGATTTTGGTAATGTACTCGCGGTACAGCGGCAACAGATCCGTTCCGTTGTATTCCGCCTTATCCAGCCACGTGAAATGGTTGACGCCCATAACGTTCACTTTGATATCGTTACGGGTCAGTCCCTCGATCCCCTTCATCCGTTTCAGCACGTCACAAAGCAGTTCCTGCGTTGAAAAAACTTCATGACAGCAACCGAACGCCTTGATCTTCGGGAACACCTTATAAAGGGTACGCATACAAACGGTCATGGGGTTTGTATAGTTAATGACCCAGGCATTCGGGCAGACACGCTCGACGGCCTTGGCAATGACTTCAAACATCGGGATCGTGCGCAAAGCACGGATAATGCCGCCGGGACCGATGGTATCGCCCACAGACTGGTAAATGCCGAATTTTTCGGGGGTATGAACGTCCGATTCCATTTCCTTGAAAGTGCCCGGCAGGATGGAGATCACCACCACGTCGGTCCCTTCCAGGGCCTTATCCAACGTTTTTTCCGCCTTATATTCCCATTTACTTGCCTGCGGATAATCTTCCTTGATCCGATTCCCGATGATTTCATTATTTTTAGCGGCGTCAAAGTCGATATCATATAACGCGACCTCGCCCGACAGTGATTGGGACAGCGCCAGATCTTTCATCAAAGTCCATGCCCAACCGCGCGAGCCGCCGCCAATATAAGCGATTTTAATTTTTTTGCTATTCATATCATCTCAGCCTAACTTTGCCTGCCCGCACCGAACCCGATGCGGGCAGGCAGGAATATATTAGTTTACAACATTGGATGCGCCGACTGTATCTTTCAGACATTTGATAATCTGAGATTTCGCGCTGTCGACCAGCTGTGCCGGCTGTTTACCGTCAACGGTAAGACCGTTCCAGAAGCTCTTGGAGATGTTTTCCCCACTCTGCCAGTTGGTCAGAGAATACAGTTTACTGTCCAAAGACTTTTTGCGTTTCTTGGCAAAATATTCTTCGGCAACGGCCTTGTGTTCATCGGAAATGGAAATTGATTTATCCACTCTGTAGCCGGCCTTTTCCTTTTCCTTGTTGGAAGTGTGCGAAACAAAGAGTCGGTCATAGTAACGGTATGCCACTGCGGCCATGGGATTCTTCGAGCCCTTTAAGATAAAGGTACCGTCGGTATTGGTGAAACCGTAACTGCCGTAAGAGGTGGACGGCA
>JAZUFP010000287.1:0-5415 GCA_045640765.1 Acutalibacteraceae bacterium | reverse complement strand
CAGATCTCCGTTCTCGCCATGTTCAAAAGCAAACAAAACGAGATCAACGGCTTCATCAAGCGACATGATAAACCGCGTCATTGAAGGCTCGGTAACCGTGATCGGATTGCCGGCTTTGATCTGATCAATCCAAAGCGGGATGACAGATCCGCGGGAACACATAACGTTGCCGTATCGCGTGCAGCAAATCTTTGTCTTTCCCGAATAACGGGATTTTGCAATGGCAACGCTTTCTTCAAGTGATTTTGATTTGCCCATCGCATTGATCGGATATGCCGCCTTATCGGTGGAAAGACAAATGACCGCTTCCACGCCCTCCTCGATAGCGGCAGTCAAAACATTGTCCGTTCCGATAATATTTGTCCGGACAGCTTCCATCGGAAAGAATTCACACGACGGAACTTGTTTAAGCGCTGCGGCATGAAATATATAATCCACCCCGTGCATGGCTTCTTTGCATGATTGAAGCGAACGAACGTCACCGATATAAAACTTGATCTTGTCCGCAACCGCAGGATATTTCGACTGATATTCATGGCGCATATCGTCCTGTTTCTTTTCATCGCGTGAAAAAATACGGATCTCGCCGATATCGGTATTCAAAAAGCGGTTAAGAACTGCGTTACCAAATGAACCGGTTCCTCCCGTGATCATCAGTGTTTTATTTGTAAATAGTCCCATGATGACAAGCTCCTTTTCAACTGCAATTTCTTCAATTCAATTCCATCATTTCAATGATTTTTTCAGACCAGCTGTCGATAGAAAAATTATTTTCAACATATTCAACATTATTTGAATAAGTGTCTTTTATCTGATATGCCTTGACGAAAGCATCGGCAAGGGCGTCAGGGTTTTCACTCTCGAACAAAATTGCGTCAGGCAATTTTGATTCTTTGGTTGCCGGAACATCCGATATCACGCAAAGCGCCCCGGAGTAATATGCTTCTAAAATCGCATAAGATCCGCCCTCTGACCTTGAAGCATTCAAAAATACCGTATGGTTTTGGTAAAACGGTTTAATATTATTCGTTGGTTGTAATATGGATACGCAAGACGGTATTCCTCCGAACTCCTGAATGATCCGTTGAGAGT
This sequence comes from Acutalibacteraceae bacterium, assembly GCA_045640765.1. Lineage (GTDB taxonomy): Bacteria > Bacillota > Clostridia > Oscillospirales > Acutalibacteraceae > UBA737. The sequence continues at coordinate 4,323 of JAZUFP010000287.1, read as the reverse complement.
TTGCCTCCAAATTATCTCCCATTATTATATCCAAATGAAGATCATCTATGGTTTCCTTTGCTTTCAACACGGCTTTAATGGCAATATCAACGCCCTTCACAGAATAATTATACCCGAAAAGAAGAATACGAAAATCGGGATTTCTGTTATACTGTCTTTTTTCAAGCCGTGAAAAATCAATACAGTTGATACGGGCAATAACCTTATTACGTGGAAACATATACTCTATTAAAGGCATCATTGCTTTTGAGATACATACAACAGTAATCTTTTTGTCAAACACAAAAAAATTTCTGATTCTTTTTACCGTTGCTTTTCGACATTTGACATTATTATAAGGGCACGTATGCATCTGCTGATAAAACACGACGTTCGGAGGCGATAATTTTTTAATTAAAGAAACATATAAACTTGAACAAAAATGGGCATGCACAATATCTATATCGTTTTCCCGAATGAATTTGCTAATTTCTTTTATAAAGGAAATCGCATGAAAATTACACAGTTTTGTGGTATGTTTCCGGGAAAAAGGAATTTCCCATTCATAGAAGCCCTCAGAAAGGTTTTCGTTCGAAAAAATATAAAACGTCTTATGTCCTTGTTCAACCAGTTTCCGGTCCAAATTCTCTAAAGATGGGATGAAATTACTCCCATAATTTGAATGAAATCCCGCCAGTTCAAGTATATTCATTATGCTCACCCTATCCTTCTTTTAATTGAACCCGTAGCCAAATATTATAAGTACATTTTTAACAAATCAGAAAAGATAATCAGTATAATTATCCCACCAACTCAAATTTTCGATGACTGTTTCATGCCCCAACTATGTGTAACCAATGCAGACGATGAACTTTCGACGCTCTGCATACCGCAGGTCCAAATCAATATCCTTCCATTCGAAAGTCAACCGTGTTTGCAGACTTTGTTTTCGCATTATCCGAGTCCTGACTGTTTTTGCTTACAGCCATACCTACCATAATCAATCCAACCCAAAAGCATCTGTTCGAAATAGCTCCCAAGAAGAAACTGTGGGAAAGAAGTCCCAACATGGCAAAAAACAGATTTTTATCCCGCCGGTAACACTTTTTGACGATACCGACAAGGAACGAAACGAACAGTATAAACCCTACAATACCGGTGTCACACAAGAGTTGAACGTACGTATTATGAGCGCCCTTACGGATTTGTCTTCCCAAAGCTTCATAACCGCCGCCGAATATCGGTTTTTCCAACCACAGATCAATTCCCTGTTTCCAAAGTTCCCTTCTTCCGTTTCCCGTCTCATCCTGATCAAATAATATCATTCGGTTCAAAAAATCACCGTAATTATTGCTGGCATAATTATAAAAAATAATCAGCGCAATAATCGTAAGAGCAATAATCAGCCCTTTCTTAAACAAACTCAATTTACGGTTATTTAATAGGTGCAGAACATTTCCGATCACACATAAAGCCAAAGCCAAAAAATTACCGCGTGAAGACGTCAAAAGAATGGCAAAAGCCAAAACAGCCAGCGCAACTATTTTCAGAGCACTCTTTCTTTCATTGAATATTTCAAACAGAAAAATAGAAAACGACATTATCAACGGCAACCCAACATAATTCGGATCAATCGATGAGCCGAACAGTGTTATTCTTGAATGGTAGTATTGAGTAGGGTCGGATAACCGGGAATAAATAACAAGCGCGGCATAAAAAACGCTTGCCCAAACAAACCCGTCAATTAACAGTCTTTTTTCTTTTTCATTTACCTCTAACGGTGACAATAATATATATATCAGTACATATACAGCAAACTGAGTCAACTTTGAGGACAGTCCCGTAACAAAAGTACCGAAGCCCAAAACGACCAGATAACAAAATACCAGTATATTACCTGCATTCAAAGAGATTTTGCCCTGAAATTCAAGCATATAAGTTATAACGACCAACACCGAAGAGGCGCCGGCTACTATGGTACCTAAATTAAGATAATCGGTCTGAAATAACATCAGCACCTCAAAAAGAAAAAACATGAATACGGTTGGTCTTATGCCGGTTTTATTCCGATATACGTCTGAATGATCATTCACCATCAAACCTTAACTCCTTTCATCAACATCATAATAAAAAACAAATTTCCGAAAAAGCAAAAACATACCGTCCGAATAACATATCATTTCGCCATTTCAATTCCGGACGCAGTCATATATTTGAGTCAGATTATTGACATGCTCTTTTAACGTATAATTTTTACTTTTCTGATAATTCGCCCGCTGCATTTCCTCTAATTTATCCCGATTCTCATATAAATAAGAAATCGCATTCGTAATAGAATCCACAGATCCCGGCTCAATGGACATATAGTTCCGTTCATCCAGCACTTCCGGAGTGGCGCCCACCGGAGTTGCAATAATTGCGCAGCCAGTCACCAGCGCTTCTAAAATCACCAAAGGAAATCCCTCATGATATGACGGTAAAATCAGCACGCTTGAATCCGAAAGAATATCATACTTTTTCTGTTTATCCACATAACCATGTGCTTTGATAACGCCCGGATTTTGGCTGATCAAACCGTTAAACTGTTCTTCAATAGACGGATCCGTAACGGTTCCGCAAATATTCAGTTTGATATTCAACCGATCTTTTACGCCGATCACTGCTTTCAAAAGTTCAAGAATTCCCTTGTCCCTGTTTATCATACCGATAAACGTCAGTTCCAGTTCATCCTTATTACTGCCGAATTGCGACAACTCTTCACAGGGAAAACCGAAGTCATAAAAATTATACAACACGGTCCCTTTGTCTTCTTTCAAACCGCGTTCGATAAATTGACGCCTGATTCTATCGGTCAAAAATACAACTTTGTCGAAATATTTATTACAATCGTTTATCAGTTTTTTTTGCAGAAAAGCCGGTATTCTGTTAAATACCGTTGAAGCGTCGCCGACATGAACGTTCAGAACGGTTTTTATTCCAAAGCGTTTTTTTATTGCCTTTCCCAAAAGAACGTCCTTTATGAAAAGGAATTCTCTTGAAGTGTGTATATTTAATATTTCACAGCATTCCCACCGGACGTATTCGATCAACCTTTTTCTTTGACAGAAAGAATAGAATATATTGTTGACTTTTGAATTTTTGAATCTTTTTTTGCAATGATAATCGAATAAAGAGACATCATAACCGTTATCCGCAAACAATTCTTTGTTTGAAATATAACTGTTGATCATTGAACAGACCCCGCCGACATACGTGTCTTTGGGTCTTGTGAAACACAAACACACTTTATTTTTTCTGATCATTTTTCGCTCCTAAAACCATACAGACGTCAACCGCAATTATTTGCAGCTTCAACAAAGCATTTTAATTCCTCGCAGCGGCTGAATGCCGTTTTTCCTTTCATGAAAGACAAATTATTTTCAGTAAATTGTTTCAGTTCCGTACTTCCCGTCAGAAATATTTCATCCATCTTTTTGGCCAGGCCTTCCGCAGAATATTCATCAAGCAACACAATATGAGAATCATACTCATTCGGAATTCCTTTGAGTTTTGATGAAATGACGACTCCCTGTGCCGACATATATTCCAATATTTTTGACGGAAATGAAAAAGCAGTCAATTCATTGCCGGGATTTCTGACGTTCAGCAAAACCTTTGCCCGGCTTTCATATTCAATAACTTCGCTATTCGATAACCGTCCTAAATATTTGACTTTTTCATCGGTGTGTTCCATAATGTAATCCAATCCTGCGCCGACCCCGCAAATCCATAACTCGTCAATATATTTCGACAGATGCGCGGCATTTATCATCATTTCAATTCCGTTATCAAACGCCAGACCGCCGGCATACATGGCTATGTTTTTTTCTTTGCTTTTATATTCGCATACCGTGTCAGGCGCAAATCCTTCAAGTACCATAAACGGTTTGTTTTGAGGGATATATCGGCTCATTTCTTTGGAAAACAAAATATATCTGTCAAACTTTCGATTCAGAAACTTATACAGTGTTTTTTTTACCGTCGAAGCGATTCCTTTTCTGTATCTTCGGAATTCCGGCAACTCCGGGCAGATTGTTATCAGGCAAAGATTTTTCTTAAAAAACCGCAGCCAAATAAGCGGAAGCATTGCCAAAGGATTTACCGCATACATCAGTACCGGCATCCGCGTTCCTTTCGGTCGATTGTCAGCGGCACTGCTTACTTGACGGTAAAGTTTGCGCATCGTCGAGAGAAAAGATCCGACGTGTTTTTTTTCATAACAGAAGTATTCGATTTTCTTCCCGTTCACAGATACGGTGTTCGGTAAATTTTCATTTTCGGGCCTGGGTATGACGGAAAAAAACG
>JAZUFP010000286.1:0-3473 GCA_045640765.1 Acutalibacteraceae bacterium | reverse complement strand
GGCATCGCCGCAAGTTGCGATGCCAAGCAAAAAAACGGGCGAACACAGTTCGCCCCTACGGCAGCGCAACAAGTGCCAAGTAAAAAAGCGCATCGCAAAGGGCGCGCTCACATAGGGAGAAATAGTCCCGAAATGCGTCTTTTGGCGAATAACTGTGTCAAAAACAGACGGCATACGTCAGTATTGCCGTCTGTTTTCTTCTTGTTCTTCGCACAAAGCCCGCTATTTCGGGATGCGCAGCAGTTTTGAACGAGAAAAATCGCGTGCAGAGCGAAGTGAAAAAACGAAGTAATACTGCCGTATTACAAGGCTTTTTCACGAGTGATTGCGCCGATTTTTCCGTTCAAAACCTGTTTCTCCCTAAGTGAGCGCGCCCAAATCCCTGCCGCTGTTTGCATACATCCTCAATCATTGTATCGCAAAAGAGGAATTTATAAAAATGCGCGTTTGCTTTTTGAATATGATTGTTCCGTGCCGAAAACTTTGATTTTATTTTGTTTTGATCAAGTCCGTTATGAACACTCCGACCAAAATGAGCAATTACAAGTATTTCAACTTGTGGTTGCTCTTTTGTTTTATCAATGTTTCGGACTTTGCGCCGTGTTTTCGGGGTCACGGAATAAATGTCCCGTTGACTGAAATATGATGCTATGTTATACTAATATGAAAGCAAAGAGAAATACCAAACCGTATTTTTCAGCATAAATTATATAAAGGAAGCGAAAATTATGCTGTTGTATTACATTCGTCACGGAGATCCCATCTATGATCCGGACAGTCTGACGCCGCTGGGTCTGCGTCAGGCGGAAGCGGTCGGAAAACGTCTGGCACGCGCCGGGATCGACCGTGTTTTCGCCTCGACCTCCAACCGGGCGATCCTGACCGCGAAACCGCTTTGTGAAATGGCGAAAAAGGAAATGACCCTGCTGGATTTCTGCAACGAGAACTACACGTGGATGGAATTCACCTACGTGTCGAAAGACGGCGCGCGGCGGTGGATCTTCGATGACGGAGACATGGAACTGCGCCGGCTGCTGGCTTCCGAAAGCATGGAACGGCTCGGCAATGAATGGTACCGTCACCCCGATCTGCCGCAGGGCAGGTTCAAGGAAGGGCTTGAACGGGTCAACCGCGAGACCGACGCTTTTCTGGAAACGCTCGGTTACCGGCACGACCGCGCGCAACGGGCGTATGAATCCATTGCGCCGAACGAGGAAAAAATCGCACTGTTCGCACATCAGGGATTCGGACTGGCGTTTTTGAGCAGTGTGCTGGATATTCCCTATCCGACGTTTTCCACCCACGCGAACATGACCCATACCGGCGTATCGGTCATTGAATTCGGCACCGGAAAGTTCGCCGTGCCGAGACTGCTGACCCTTTCAAGCGAGGCGCATCTGTTTGCCGAGGGTCTGCCGATGAAATATAACAACTATATTCCTTACTGACGGGGGACGGAAACCATGGAAACGCTGACCTTTCGTTTTGCCGTGCCGGAAGACACGGCGCTGATCCTGCGGTTCATCAAAGAACTCGCCGATTATGAAAACCTGCTTCACGAGGTCGTCGCGACCGAAGAATTACTGCGGGAATGGATCTTTGAAAAGCAAAAAGCGGAAGTGCTGTTTGCCGTTGAAAACGGGAAAGAAATCGGTTTTGCGCTGTTTTTCCATAATTTTTCAACTTTTTTGGGACGTGCCGGAATTTACCTTGAAGACCTGTACGTCATGCCGGAATACCGCGGCAAAGGATACGGCAAAGGATTGCTGAAAGAACTGGCGCGCATCGCGCAAGCCCGCGGTTGCGGACGGCTGGAATGGTGGTGTCTGGACAGCAACCGGCCGAGCATCGACTTTTATCTTTCCATGGACGCACAGCCCATGTCCGACTGGACAGTCTACCGGATCACGGGTGATACCCTGCGGAAACTGGCCGAATGAGCCGCTGTTTTCAGCGGCTTTTTTTATACAACAGCAACATTTTCGCCTTGACTTTTTCGTGAAATGTGTTACAATATTAATTCTGGAAACATTACAAGCACGAATTTTCGTGCTGTTTTCGATATCGGGTCAACGTACCCTTACTACCCTGCATCAACAGAAAGGATGTTATTCGATGCAAAACTTTATGCAAAACTATTCCGCGTTTCTCACGCTTGCCGGCGCGCTGATCGCCCTGATCTTTGCGGCACTGACGGCAAAACGTGTGTTGGGATTCGATCGCGGAAACGACCGTATGAAAAAGATTTCCGATTCGGTCAAAGCCGGCGCGAACGCTTATCTGAAACGCCAGTACACCGTTGTGGCGATCTTTTTTGCCGTTATGTTCGTGATTTTGTCGGTCATGGCTTTTCTGGGACTGCTGACTAAATTCGTGCCGTTCGCCTTTGTGACCGGCGGATTTTTCTCGGGTCTGTCGGGCTTTATCGGCATGAAGATCGCGACCGCCGCCAACGCGCGCACCGCCAACGCCTGCCAGCAGGGACTGAACCGCGGACTGCGTGTCGCCTTTTCGGCCGGTTCAGTCATGGGCTTTACCGTGGTCGGTTTGGGCCTTCTGGACATTTCGGTCTGGTTCATTCTTTTGAAATTCGCTTTCAAACTGGATGCCGCTTCCATTACTTCCGCCATGCTGACCTTCGGTATGGGCGCTTCTTCCATGGCACTGTTTGCCCGTGTGGGCGGCGGTATCTTTACCAAGGCCGCCGACGTCGGCGCGGACCTTGTCGGTAAAGTAGAAGCCGGTATTCCGGAAGACGACCCCCGCAACCCCGCCGTGATCGCCGATAACGTCGGTGACAACGTCGGCGACGTTGCCGGTATGGGCGCCGATCTGTACGAATCTTACGTCGGGTCGATCATTTCTTCCATGGCATTGGGCGTGGTAGCGTTTGAAAACGCCGCACTGCGCGCGCTTTCCGTTCCGCTGGTGATCGCCGCCTGCGGTATTCTCTGTTCCATTCTGGGCACGTTTTTAGTCCGCACCAAAGAAAATGCCGGACAGAAAGATCTGTTGAAATCGTTGAGTCGCGGCACCAATTTCAGCGCCGTTATGATCGCTTTGGTTTCCTTCCCCGTGGTTTGGTTCTGTTTAGACGGCAAAAAGACCATCGGTTTATATTTCGCCATTCTGGCAGGTTTGCTGGCCGGCGTACTGATCGGCCGTGCCACCGAATACTTTACTTCCGATTCCTATAAACCCACCCGTAAACTGGCTTCCAAGTCCGAAACGGGCAGCGCCACCATCATCATCGGCGGTTTGGGATTAGGGATGCTTTCCACCGCTCTGCCGATCATTATTGTTGCGGCCTGCATTTTGGTTGCCTTCTTTGTTTCGGGCGGCTCGGTCGAACATCCGGCAGTCGGTCTGTTCGGCATTGCCCTTTCGGCAGTCGGTATGCTTTCCACCTTAGGTATCACCCTTGCGACCGACGCTTACGGTCCGGTGGCTGACAACGCCGGCGGCATCGCCGA
>JAZUFP010000285.1:0-3709 GCA_045640765.1 Acutalibacteraceae bacterium | reverse complement strand
CAGAACACGATTTCGACGGTGCGGTCAACTATCTTGCCATTGCAAAAGAATATGCACAAAAAAGAGATTCATTCAACCTGAACGGAAAATGCCAATATACCTGTACCATTTTTGACCATGTTGAAGATGATCTTTCTTGTGAGCTTTCTCCGACTGATTCTATGGATTATTGGAAATATGCTGTCAATAAGAAACTGTTTAATCCTTTACGTGAGCGCAGTGACTTTCAAAAACTGATCAACGGGTAATTGCTTTTTTCTGGTGCAGCGCACCTGCGGTGCATAAAAAATGAAGCAGGTTTTCGCCCTATGAAGCGTGCCTTCGGCACACGAGGGAGAACAGGGTGTGCTTCGCTTCATGCGAGCGGAGCGAACATTTCATGGCGGCAAAGCCGACACTTCATATTTGCAAAGCAAATGCTTCATCAAAAAATACATTTTGTGCTGTTTCGTAGTCCAATCACAAAAGCACGGATACTGCAAATGCAGTATCCGTGCTTTTGTGTTGTGTCCAAACGTGTAAGAACCTGAGGCACGAGAAGAGTGCCGGGCAACAAAACCGACCGCCGCCGGATACACGGTGGAAATGTGCTTTCGCGGTGTTGATATTCTTGACAAAACTCATAAAAAGCGTTATTCTGTAAGAAATTGACCGAATAGATTTTTAACTGACCGCGCGCGGAGGAAATGCGATGAACAGTGTTTATTTTACAAAAGAAAAGTTTTTGGCGGACAGCCGTGAATTGAATCTTGACCTTCCGTACTGTGACGATCCCGGCATATTGGGCGAGTCGGTGAAAATCGGCGATAAAACCGTTCACAACCGCCTGGCGTGTCAGGCAATGGAAGGGTGTGACGGTACGCCTTCCGGCGCGCCGGATGTCCTTACAAAGCGCCGTTATGAACGCTTCGCGAAAGGCGGCGCCGGTCTGATATGGTTTGAAGCGACCGCCGTCTTGCCCGAAGCCAGGGCAAATCCGCGCCAGCTTTATATCCATGAAAACAATCTTGACGATTATAAATATCTGGTGGAATCGATCAAGGAAACCGCCCTCAAAGAAAACGGTCACGAGCCGGTCATCGTTATGCAGGCGACCCATTCGGGACGTTATTCCAAACCGAACGGCACGCCCGAACCGCTGATCGCTTATCATAACCCGATCTTTGAAAACGGCGCCGCGATCGATGATTCCCGGATCGTCACCGATGAATACCTCGATACGGTTAAAGACGCGCTTATCGACGGTGCGCGGCTTGCCGAAAAAGCCGGTTTTGACGGGGTCGATATCAAATGCTGTCACCGGTACCTGAATTCGGAACTTTTGTCGGCGTATGACCGGGAGGGGAAATACGGCGGCTGTCTTGAAAACCGGACAAGACTGCTGCGTGAAAGCATAAAAGGCGCGATCGAAACCTGCGGAAAAGAATTTCTGGTGTCTTCGCGACTGAACGTTTATGACGGATTTTCCTTTCCGTATGGCTTCGGCGTCAAACCGGACGGCGGACTTGAATTTGACGAGACCGAACCCGTGTGGCTGTTGAAACAACTGTATTCTTACGGCGTGAAACTGGTCAATATCACGATGGGCAACCCGTATTTCAATCCGCACGTCAACCGTCCGTACGCGCAGGGCGGATATGAGCCGCCGGAGCATCCGCTTTTCGGCGTTGCCCGAATGCTGAACGGGACCGCGCGGTTGAAAAAACAAGTGCCGGAACTGAAAATGATCTGTTCCGCGCTTTCTTTCCTGGGCGTCTGCGCACCGCACGTCGCGGCGGGCTTCATCCGTGACGGCGGATTTGATTTTGCCGGTTTCGGCAGAACGGCTTTCGCTTATCCGGATTTTGCGAACGATATTCTGCACGGCGGAATGGATCGGAACAAATGCTGTATCTGCTGTTCGAAGTGTACGCAGATCATGCGTCAAAAGGGCGGCACGCCCGGTTGTGTGATCCGGGACAGAGAAACCTATCTGCCGATATTCAAAAAGTTTTGTGAAGGAGATCAGAAATGAAAAAAATCGCTTTGGTCACGGGGGTCGCCGGCGGCATCGGGTTCGCCACGGCCAAAAAATTGCTTGATAACGGCATGGCAGTCGTCGGTATGGATATCCTGCCGCAAATGCCGCGCGAGATCGCGGGCGAATTTACCTACGTTTCGGGGGATTTAAGCCAAGCGGAAAGCCGCCGGGAACTGGTCGAAACGGCAACGGAAAAATACGGCAGGATCGATATCCTCGTCAACGTCGCCGGCGTTGCGCCGAAGGTACGCGCCGATCTTCTGACCATGACCGAGGAAAGTTATGATTTTGTAATGAACATCAACACGAAAGGCACGCTGTTCTTAACGCAGGCGGTCGCCAATGAAATGATCAAAAACGACGGGGACGCCAAAGGATACATCGTCAATATTTCGTCTATGTCGGCTTATACCAGTTCCACCAACCGCGGCGAATACTGTATTTCCAAAGCGGGTGTTTCCATGATCACCGCGCTGTTTGCCGACCGTCTGGCGGAATACGGCATTATGGTCAATGAGATCCGGCCCGGCATCATCGCGACCGGTATGACCGCGACGGTGAAAGAAAAGTACGACCGGCTGATCGACGGCGGGATCCTGCCTGTCAAACGGTGGGGACAGCCGGAGGATATTGCCGATAATGTATTTGCTCTCTGCAACGGTTCTATGCCGTATGTAACGGGAATGTCACTTGACGTGGACGGCGGATTCCATCTGCAAAGACTGTAAGGTGCGGCGATGGATTATCAATATTATGATGTTTTAGTGGTCGGCACGGGCGCCGCGGGATATAACGCGGCAAACCGCGTCCGTCAGTTCGGTCAGAAAAGCGTAGCCGTCATTACCGAGGCGGTCAACTGCGGTACTTCACGCAATACCGGCAGTGATAAACAGACCTACTATAAACTGGGACTGGGCGGGGACAGCCCCGACAGCGTGGCAAAAATGGCGGAAAACCTTTTTGCCTGCGGCAGTGTGGACGGCGATACCGCCCTTTGTGAAGCAGCGCTGTCGGCACGGAGCTTTTTGAATCTTGCCGAACTGGGCGTTCCGTTCCCGGTCAACCGTTATGGGGAATACGTCGGCTATAAGACCGACCACGATCCCTTTGCGCGTGCGACTTCGGCGGGACCGCTGACCTCGAAATATATGACCGAAGCATTGCAGAAAAAGGCGGAGGAATTGAAGATCGAGGTCTTTTCGGGACTGCTTGCGATCGAAATACTGACCGATCACGGTCAGGTTTGCGGACTGTTGTGTATGGAAACCGCAACCGGCGCTTTCCGGGCTTTCAAATGCGGCAGCGTGATCCTCGCGACGGGGGGACCTGCCGGTATTTACGCTGACAGTGTTTACCCCGAATGCCATACCGGTACGTCGTCGCTGGCGCTGGCGGCGGGCGCGAAATTACAGAACATGACCGAATGGCAGTACGGTCTTGCCAGTGTAAATCCCCGTTGGAACGTTTCGGGGACTTATATGCAGGTACTGCCGCGGTTCGTATCGGTAGATGAAAACGGGAACGAATGTGAATTCTTGGCGGAATACTTTGATGATGAATACGAAGCTCTGTCCAACGTGTTCCTGAAAGGATACCAGTGGCCTTTTGACAGCCAAAAGGTTTCGGACGGATCGTCGGTCATCGATCTGCTGGTTTACAGCGAACGCGTCCTGAAAAAACGCCGTGTTT
>JAZUFP010000284.1:0-3688 GCA_045640765.1 Acutalibacteraceae bacterium | reverse complement strand
ACATGGCTACGATCCGACTTCAACGGCGCAAACCATGCAAATCCAGGACGTTGTTGTGGCACAGACCGAAGTACCGCTCGGAAATATAAAAATAATTGCGGTAAAATAGTTGTGATTTCAGAAAAAATGTGGTACAATATAAAAAATGAAAAAATTACGGAACCGAAAACGGAGGAAACAGTTATGAACGAAAAAAATACCGAACTTTCCGTCAGTACCGAAGTATTGGAAAAAATGGCCGAACTTGCCGCGAAAGAAATTGACGGTGTGGTCGGTCTTGCGAAAAAGAAGATCGATCTGAAAGGCGTGGTCAAGACCGGCCGTGCTTTTAAGGGCGTGCAGGTCGAAAACGAAGGCGGCGCGCTTTGCGTCAGTGTCTATATCTGCGTGAAACCGGAAGTGAACGTCCGCACCGTGTCCGAGGCGGTCCAGCAGACGGTGAAAGAGCGTATCCAGTCCATGACCGGCACCGCGGTCAGCAGGGTGGACGTCATTGTCGCGGATATCGATACCGTTCAGCCCGAAGAGGAAAAAGCGGCTGAAAAAACCGAAGCGGAATAAATACAAGATCAAACAAAGCGGGTCATCGGCAGATGACCCGCTTTTTGTATATGTTATAAATTCCGCCGCAGGATCGCCGCCATGACGGTAATATCATCCTCGTGACCGACGGGCTGTCGCTTTTTGGCTTCTTTGCAGACACATTCCGCCAGGTCTTCCGCACTGCCGTTTTCCCAGCGGTCGGCGATCCGCTTGATCCATTCGGTGCCGACTGCGGCGGCACCGTCGCTCAACAGCAGAATAATGTCCCCGGTGTGCAGACGTACCGCCATTTTGTCAAATCCGACGTTTTGTAAAATGCCGATCGGCAGAGAATGGCTTTCGGCGATCCCGGTGCGGTTGCCGCGGCGGATGACCGTTCCTGCCGCGCCCGCTTTGTAAAGCCGGGTTTCACCGGTGAAAAGGTCAATGCACGCCAGATCGACCGTTGCCAGCGATTCATCGGAGGATTTGAAAAGCATGGCGGTGTTCAGTACCCGCAAAGCGCAGTCAAAACCGAAACCGGCGCGCAGCAGACGCGCCATCAGTCCGCTGGTCATGGCGCTGTCAATGGCGGCTCTGCCGCCGGTTCCCATGCCGTCGCTCAACAGCAGGTAATAGTGTCCGGTCCCGTCGTAAAACTGACGGCAGGTGTCGCCGCACAGCGCGGCGTTTCCGGCGTTGGACTGGGCAATGCCGGTCTGCACGTTCAGTACGGTGCGTTCGGTGATGTTGATATATATACTGCCGCCCGTTTCGGTGAAGGTCGGCACGTCAAAGTCCCGTTCACATACCAGCGAGATCGCTTTCATGATCTGCCGTTTGTTGAGAACGACATCTTTGTTTCGTTTTACCTTGATCCGAACGGTCATCCGCCCGAAGCGGTCTACCGTACAACTGCATTCATCGGCACGGATATCCAGATTGTGCAGGGCGGTCGATACCGACAGCGCCATGGCGTGATCGAACCGTTCCTCCCGTTCCAAATCGAAACGCAGGTCGGTCAGCAGACCGGCAATGCTTTCGAACTGTTCCGACAGAATGGATCGGACTTCGTCCACACGGGTCTCTTTGTCGATTTTCGCGGCGTAGGCGGTATAATGGCGTGAGACCGCGGAAACAAAGGTGTCCGTGTGCAGACACCGATCCCGAAAAGCGGTAGTCAGGGCGGCGTACAGATCGTTTTCGCCCGTTTTGACGGCTTTGGTCACGGCCAGTATTTCACTTAATGTACTTTCTTTTCGGCTGTTCCAGCACAGTTTGTGCAGTTTGCACCCGGCGCAGGCGTCTTTCTCAATGCCGGCGATCATCTGGCCGTAGTCGGGTGTGTTGATGCGGTTCAATTCGCCCGCGACACGGTCGACCGTCTGCGAAATATCACGCAAAGCACCTGCCGACAGTTCCAACCGGAGCGATACGGCCCGCCGCAGACCGTTTTGAGTCAGAATACGCGGCACGGCGCAGAACAGCCGACCGCATACCGTACCGACGCCGCGCGGCAGACAAAGAAAAATGGCGGTTCCGATCAGCGTTTCCGTGACCGATATCCAGATCACGCCTTTTCCGCTTACCAGGATCCCGATCAGCACGGCGCCGATCAATCCGCCGACCTGCGCGTATTTTCCGTATGGCACCAGCACTCCTGCCAGCAGTCCTGCCAGCGCGAAGGCAATATTCATCGACGTGCCGGGCGCGAAAAGCATATTGGCGACTGAAACGGAGATTCCGCTGACGGCACCCGACAGGATCCCCCCGTAGCGCGCGCAGACTAATATCAGCAGCACGCCGCAGATCCTTCCGGCCGAAACGCCGAAAACGGACATCCGCATCAGCCCGATCAGCAGCATATTTACCGCGATCAGCAGTGCGGTCAGTTCTTCGGGCAATAACCCCGACTGCTTTTCGGTCAACGCTTTGGCGGCTTTTGTCACAAAAAACGTTCCGCCCGACGCTAACAGCGATTCCGTTATGATTGCCCCCGCGGAAAGATTTATGGCGGTCAGCGACACCGCCGCGGTCAGCAACTGCGTAAAAAAGCAGAGCAGACTTAATAAAAAGGGATTTTCGACCAGTTTTTTGTGCCCGCCCAGCAGTACTTTGACCGAAAGAATACAGAACAAAGCCGCGATATAACGAAAACCGCCGCCCGAGATCGCGGGGAAGAAGTAACCGACGAATACCCCGATCGCCGCTGCCGGCAGATAAAGTGACGGCATTCCGCAAAGGAAGGCCAGTCCGAACGGCAGTATGCCGCCTTTGATCAGCGCCTGCGCCGCGATCCAGCCGAACAGGGCGACCGACGTATGCGCCGCGGCCGCGCGCAGCAGGTCTATCCGGTCGGATGCGTGTATCCGTTCCGTAATTCTGACCGATTCTTTCATAAAAAACACCGCCGTATCATATAATGGTATTTGATGCTTGTTCCATTATACGGTACGGCGGTCAATTATTTTGTCAAACGGACGGGTTGTTTTTACCCGTCTTTTGTCGGTGGCGGCTGTTTTGTGTCAGCCGATCTCCCGTGCTTCCAGATAAAAGCGTTTGTCATCGGCGTGACCCATTGAAAAGGTCTTGCGCGGCAGGGATCCGTCTGCCCTTACGGCCGGGAAGAGTTCTTCTTTGCTCATGCCGTCAAACAGAAAACCGACGGTATTTTCTTTGCGGCATAACCGACGGGTATTTTCAATACCGTGGATATAGTCGATCTTGCATTCGGGGTGACGGGTAAGGTATCCGTCCAGAAACGCCTGCAAAGTACCGACGCAGAGATTGGCTTTCGGCGCGACGGCGATCTGCTTTTCGCTGTCCCCGTATACGCAGGTGAACTGCTGCGGATGCTCGCTTTGTGTTCCGCAGGTGTCGGTGAATTCGGCGATCAGCTGTTCGGGATCGGCCCCGAAAACGACACGGTAGATCGGCTCGAATTCCAGCGCCGCGTCATGGATGTTGACGATCTCCACCAGCGCGTAGCGGTTGCGTTCGGTCGGGTTTTGTTCATAACACGCCTTCGCGGTCGCCAGGGAATGGTTGCCGTCGCCGACACAGAAAAGCAGTCCGTTCTGCGCGGCCTGCAAATCATCCATGGCTGCCAGGACCTGCTGCATGGCGCGGTCCGACAGTTTGCGGCCCGTAATATGACCGCCGTTTT
>JAZUFP010000283.1:0-2579 GCA_045640765.1 Acutalibacteraceae bacterium | reverse complement strand
ACACTTTTATTCGCACGGCGGGCATAACCAGCCGCCGTCAGTCCGGCGGGGCCCCCCCCAACCACAATCACGTCATACATACGCGTTCCTCCGATTTCATCACAGTGTCAGAACAGACAACAGGGCGGGAAAGATTCCCCGCCCCTGTCGTTTGCTGCATTAAAGTCCCAAAAAGCGTTTGATATCCGAAACGCCGGCGTATTTAGTGATCTGACCGTTTTCGGTCACGACCAGCGTGGGCGCCTGTTTAATGCCGTACTGTTCAGCCAGTTCGGGCTGTTCGTTGGCATAGATCTTTGTATACTGCGCGCCCGCCTTATCCAGTTGAGCGCAGGCGATTTTACAGTTCGGGCAGGTCGCGGTCGCGAACAGAAGCAGTCCGTCATCCGCGGCATCGGCGGTCGGCGCGGCGGCTGCCGGTTTTTCCTGCTTGTAGACCGGACCGTCATGCGTCAGTTTGGAAGTGCCGATATCATAGACCTTACGGTCCTTGAATTCCTGCGTTTTACCGTCGTTCCAGTTCTGGACCGGACGGTAATAACCGGTAATACGGCTGTAAACCTCGGTCTTTTCACCGCATTCGGGGCAGGTGTACTGCTCGCCCGAAATATAGCCGTGATTCTTACAGACCGAATAGGTCGGCGACATGGTGTAATAGGGCAGTTTGTAATTTTCGGCGATCTTGCGGACCAGGTTTGCCGCCGCTTTCCAATCCGGCAGTTTTTCACCCAGGAACGCGTGGAAGACCGTACCCGAAGTATACAGCGTCTGCAATTCATCCTGAATGTCAAGCGCCGTGAAGATATCCTCGGTATAGCCGACCGGCAGGTGCGAGGAGTTGGTATAATACGGGGTATCATCGTCGTTCTTGGCGGCGGTGATAATGTCGGGATAACGTTTCAGGTCATGCTTTGCCAGACGGAACGCGGTGGATTCAGCCGGAGTGGCTTCCAGATTGTAAAGATCACCGTACTGTTCCTGATAATCCGACAAGCGCTCGCGCATATGATTCAGCACTTCGGCGGTAAAATCCTGCGCTTCTTTATTGGTCATGTCCTTACGGAGCCATTTCGCGTTGAGGCAGGCCTCGTTCATACCGACCAGGCCGATCGTCGAGAAGTGGTTGTTAAAGGTGCCGAGATAACGCTTGGTGTACGGATACAGACCGTTTTCCAGCAATTTGGTGATAACGGTACGTTTTACTTTCAGCGAGCGTGCCGAAATATCCATCATCTTGTCCAGACGGCGGAAGAAATCTTCTTTATCGGCGGCAAGATAAGCGATACGCGGCATATTGATGGTAACAACACCGACCGAACCGGTGGATTCGCCGCTGCCGAAGTAACCACCGGATTTCTTACGCAGTTCGCGCAGATCCAAACGCAGGCGGCAGCACATGGAACGGACGTCGGACGGTTCCATGTCACTGTTGATGTAATTGGAGAAATACGGCGTGCCGTATTTCGCGGTCATTTCAAACAGCAATTTATTGTTTTCGGTTTCGGACCAGTCAAAGTCACGGGTGATGGAGTAGGTCGGGATCGGATACTGGAATCCGCGGCCGTTGGCGTCGCCTTCGACCATGATTTCGATAAACGCCTTATTGACCATATCCATTTCTTTTTTACAGTCTTTATACTTGAAATCCATTTCCTTGCCGCCGACTATGGCATTCAGTTCGGCAAGGTCCGCCGGAACGGTCCAGTCCAGCGTGATATTGGTGAAGGGCGACTGGGTGCCCCAACGGCTCGGCGTATTGACACCGTAGATGAAAGACTGGATGCACTGTTTGACTTCCTTATAGGAAAGGTTATCGACCTTGACAAACGGTGCCAAATAGGTATCGAACGAGGAGAACGCCTGCGCGCCCGCCCATTCATTCTGCATGATACCGAGGAAGTTGACCATCTGATTGCACAGTGTGGAAAGGTGACCCGCCGGTGAAGAGGTGATCTTGCCCGGAACACCGCCCAAACCTTCCTGGATCAGTTGTTTCAGCGACCAGCCGGCGCAGTAACCGGTCAGCATGGACAGGTCGTGAATGTGGATATCTGCGTTGCGGTGGGCGTTGCCGATCTCATCATCGTACACTTCGGACAGCCAGTAGTTCGCAGTGATGGCGCCGGAGTTGGAAAGGATCAGACCGCCGACCGAATAGGTCACGGTGGAGTTTTCCTTTACGCGCCAGTCGGCGATTTTCAGATAATTGTCCACAATGGTCTTATAGTCCACCATGGTGGTGTTGAGGTTACGGATCTTTTCATGCTGACGGCGATACAGGATGTACGCCTTGGCGATCTCGTCATAGCCGGCCTTGATCAGGACCGATTCGACGCTGTCCTGAATATTTTCGACCGAGATATTCCCTTCCTTGATTTTGGGTTCGAAATCCGCGGTGACTTTAAGCACCAGGAAATCGACCATATCCGGATGATACTGTTTTTCGCAGGCATCAAATGCCATGGTAATGGCGTTTTTGATCTTCGCAAGATCAAATTCAACGATTTTTCCGTCACGTTTTAATACGCTGTACATTTTTCTTCCCCTTATCTAATTTTTTCGGCAAGACTTATCTTATC
>JAZUFP010000282.1:0-8607 GCA_045640765.1 Acutalibacteraceae bacterium | reverse complement strand
TTTGATTACTCCTGTAAATATTTTTGCAATTCTTCCTTGAACTTCACGAGTGCTTTTCCCCGATGACTGACCTTATCTTTTTGTTCGGGCGTCAGCAGCCCGAAACAGCCATATTCAGTCATAAACAGCGGATCATACCCGAATCCGCCGTTACCCATCGGTTCTTCCAGAATCCTGCCGTGGCACTCACCGCGAACGGTAAACTGTCTGCCGTCCGGGAAAACGCAGGCAATCGCCGCAACATAATAAGCAGTGCGTTTTTCGGTCGGTACGCCTTTTAATTCCGCCAATAATTTTTCATTATTCGCATCATCGCCCTGTCCCGAATAACGCGCCGAAAAAATACCCGGTGCGCCGTCAAGCGCATCCACACAGATACCGGAATCGTCAGCCACCGTCAAAAGACCGGTCAGTCTGTGACCGTTATGTGCTTTCAACAAAGCATTTTCTTCAAAAGTGGTTCCGGTTTCCTCAACATCCGGCGTTGGCTGATCCAAATCGCGTTCGGTCAGCACTTCAAAACCGAACGGTTCAAGAATACGACGCAATTCAACCTCTTTTTTCTGATTTTTCGTAGCAATAAATACCTTCGTCATCAATTTCCCTCAGTTTCAAAAATTCCTTCGGCAAACTCTTTCGCGCGGAATGGCTGCAAATCGTCAATGCCCTCGCCGACACCGACGTATTTCACCGGGATCCCGAGTTCATTATGGATCGCGATCACAATGCCGCCTTTGGCCGTTCCGTCCAGCTTGGTCAGTACGATTCCCGTAATATCCGTTACCGCCTTGAAATCACGCGCCTGATTGACTGCATTCTGACCGGTAGCTGCGTCCAGGACCAACAGCGTTTCAACTGCCGCATCCGGCAATTCCCGATTGATGATACGGTACATTTTAGCCAGTTCATCCATCAGGTTTTTCTTGTTATGCAGACGCCCTGCCGTATCGCAGATGATCACATCAGCGCCATGCGCCTTAGCGGAAGAAATAGTGTCATATACGACCGAAGCCGGATCGGTACCTTCCAGACTTTTGACCATGGAAACACCGGCACGGTCCGCCCAGATACCCAACTGATCGATCGCCGCGGCACGAAACGTATCCGCCGCACCCAAAACGACCTTTTTGCCCTGCGCTTTTAATTGCGACGCCAGCTTCCCGATCGTGGTCGTTTTTCCGACACCGTTAACGCCGATCACCAAAATCAGCGACGGTTTTGTCGTCAAATTCAATTCCCGATCCTCGCCCAGCATATCAACAATGATATCATGCATCAGATAGCGGATCTCGGCAGGATCGGTCGTACCGGTCTCTTTCACCTTTTTCCGCAGTCGATCACAAATTTCAACGGCGGTATTGACACCGATATCCGACATAACAAGCATTTCTTCAAGTTCTACAAATAAATCCTCATCGATTCTTGTAAAACTGTTTACGACCGAATTGAATCCACCCAGAATTGAATTCCTGGTTTTTTGAAGACCGCTTTTGATTTTACTGAATAAACCCATAGTATCTCCTACTGTAAATATTTATCCGACCTGCTGATTAAGCAGTTCTTTTTCCAACCGTGCAACGTCCAGTTCCAGCAGTTTTGTAACGCCTTTTTCCTGCATGGTAACACCGTACAGCATATCGGCGGCTTCCATGGTACCGCGGCGGTGTGTAACACAAATAAACTGTGTAGACAGTCCCGATTGCTTCATGTAATCGGCAAAACGGTCAACGTTGATATCGTCCAGCGCGGTATCCACTTCATCCAGGAAGCAGAACGGCGGCGCGTTGACCTGCATGATCGCAAAATAGATCGACAAAGCCACCAATGCTTTTTCACCGCCGGACAGACCTTCCAGACTGGGAACGTTTTTACCCGGCAGTTTGACGTCGATATCAATACCGCTTTCCAGAACATTTTCCGGATCGCTCAACACCAAACGTGCCGTACCGCCACCGAACAGATCGCGGAACGTGACCGAGAAATTCTCGTTGATTTTCGCGAAAGCGTCATTAAACAGTTCCTGCATCTGCGCCGTTAACTGGTTGATCAGTTTGCGCAGTTCAGCGCGCGATTTTTCGACATCATTGATTTGTTCGGTCATGAAGTCGTAACGTTCACGCACCTCTTTATATTCCTCGATTGCCGAAACATTCACGTTACCGAGTCCGCGGATCTTTGATTTGATTTCAGCCAACAGTTTGCGCGATTCGGTCGGATGCTCGATCTCAATGGCAACGGCCTCCGCCTCACTGCGTGTCAGCTGATATTCATCGTACAACTGACGGATCACGTCATCATACTCTTTCAGCATGACTTCCTTGCGTTCGGTCAAACGCGCAAGCTCACCGCCGATTTTTTCGCGTTCACCCGTCTGTTCACGTTCACTGCTTCGCAGCGTGACACCGGCCTGTTCGGTTTCGTTGCGCTTTTGGATCAACAATTCGATCTGTTTATCGCAATCGCTGATTTTCTGACGAATTTCATCGATTTCATCATTTGCGGCAGCGATCTCTTTATTCAGTTGTTCATTTCGATAAGAAAGCGCCGCAGATTCAGCTTCGATTTCCGACAAACGCACCGCGCGCGAACCAATGGAATTTTCCAAAGTATCCGCGGCGTTGTGCATCAACTGAAGATCTTTTTTGCTCTCGACGATTTCCAGTTTTAACGCGGTGATTTTTTCGGTCAGTTCCTCACGTCGGTCGGCAACGTGGTCACGGCCGCCCGTCAGCGAATCGATCTGATTCTGCAAATCATTCTTTTCACCGTCCAAAACCTTGATCGCGTTTTCCGCGCTTTCGGCCGCCGCGGTCAATTCTCCGACTTTTTGTTCGGCGTTATTCTGCTCTTCCAGCATATTCTTCAACGTGGCTTCCACGCCGCTGCGCAGATCGTCAAGCCGTTTCATTTCCGCCAACGTGCGGATCTTATCTTCATTTGCCGTGGTCAGATCCGCCCGTACGGCATCAATATCAGCCGTTGTTTCTGAAAGTTTTTCGACCGATTCGGTCAGTTCTTTTTGAAGGTTCTCTTCCTTATCGGAAAGTTTTTCAACTTCTTCCGTCAACCGCGCAATATCGGCGCCTCGGCTTAACAAACCGGCATGCTTGACCAACGAGCCGCCTGTCAACGAACCGCCCGGATTGATAACCTGTCCATCCAGCGAAACCACTTTTACGCGGTAGTTATACTTTTTCGCCAGCGTGACCGCACTGTCAACATCTTCGGTGACCACGGTACCCGCCAAAAGATATTTGATGATTTCAACATATTTTTCATCGGTTTTCACCAAATCCGAAGCGATGCCGACGTAACCGTAAACGCTGTCAAAATCCGTTTCTTTGAACGGACGGGAACGGATAGAAGAAACCGGCAAAAACGTTGCTCGACCGGCATTATTGCTTTTTAAGAACTGGATGGCGCGTTTCGCGTCATTTTCGGTTTCCACCACAATGTTCTGAATTGCGTTACCCAGTGCGGTTTCGATCGCGACGGTATACTGTTTGTCAGTCGAAATCAATTTAGAGATCGGACCGTGAATGCCACGCAGGATTCCCTTATCCGCTTCCGCCGTCACGCGCTTGACCGCGCCGGAAAAACCTTCCATGCTGTTTTCCAATTCGGTCAGCAGTTGAATACGGCGCTTTTTCGACTCGATATCCAGGTGGATCTCATCACATTTACGGCGCAGATCATCCACCGATTCCTGACGGCTTTTTGCACGCAGTTCATATCCCTTGATCGCGTTCTGATAACTGACGATGTTTTCTTCCAGCGAATCAAACATCTTCTGCGTTTCATCGAATTCCGATTGCAGTGCGGCGCTTTCGGCGCGGCTCTTTTCAATCATTTCGTTCAAAGTGCCACCACGGGAAACGATTTCCTCGATCGACGTGCGTGCCGTTACCATTTCAACACGGCGGTCGGCGCTTTCAGCGGAAAGTGCGTTCAGTTTCAGCACCATCTCCTCGATCTGGCGTGACAAACGTTCACTGTCGGTCAGCAATCCGGACAATTCGGCATCCAACGCCGACAAAGAATTTTCAAGTTCGGTAATGGCGTTTTGCTTATTCTCCGCTGTTCGGCGATTCAGATCGATCTGTTCACGGGCCGCGGTATCGCTGTCGCCCAGATTCCGGCTTTCGGTTTTCAACCGTTCGATCGATTCATCGTTATGACGGATATCGTTTTCCAAAACGCTGATATTACCGCCGATCTTAACGATTTCCTCGTTATTGACGGCAATCAGTGCACGCTGATTTTCAATTTCGGTAGTCAACCGTGCAAATTCAGCGGTGTTTTCTTCGGTTTTGGAATCAAATTCACTCAACGCTTCGTCGATTTCACGATAACGAAGCTGTGCGGCGGCAATTTTACTTTCCTGCGCACGCAGGGCATCTTTGGAATTATTCAGCGTATACAGCCACAAACCGATTTCAAGTTTCTTCTTTTCTTCGGCAAGTTCCAAAAACTTTTCTGCCTTTTTACTTTGGATTTCCAACGGCCCCACGCGGGATTCCAGTTCATCCATTATATCTTTTAACCGCAAAAGATTATCTTCGGCGGCGGTCAATTTACGTTCGGCATCCTCTTTGCGATAGCGGTATTTGGAAATGCCGGCGGCCTCTTCAAAAATATCCCGGCGTTCATCCGAACGGGTACGGATGATACTGTCAATTCTTCCCTGTCCGATCATGGAATAACCGTCACGACCCAGACCGGTGTCCATGAACAGTTCGTGGACGTCTTTCAAACGAACCGTAACATTGTTGATCAGATACTCGCTTTCGTGCGAACGATAATAGCGCCTCGTAATAGCGACCGAATCATTATCAAAATTCAGCGAACGGTCACTGTTATCGATATTCAGGGTAACTTCACAGTAACCGTGCGGACGGCGTCCCTCGGTACCGCTGAAAATAACGTCTTCCATTGACTGTCCGCGCAGACTTTTGGTGGACTGTTCCCCCAAAACCCAGCGAACAGCATCGGAAATATTACTTTTTCCGCTCCCATTCGGACCGACAACGGCAGTAATACCACGTCCGAATTTCAGGGTCGTTTTATCGGCAAAGGATTTGAAACCCTGTACCTGAATTGAACTTAAAATCATACCTTTTACTGCCTTTCTGCTCGAATTTCATAATGCTTCAACGTATGATCCGGACTGACTTTACAAACAAATCCGCGATCACTCAGAATTCTGATATTTTCCCGTTTTTGTCCGATCATCTGCGACACGACGGACGGATTCACGTATAAAACGTACTGCCCCGGCTCACGCAAAAGATCCAACGCGTACGACAAATACAGTTTCGAATAACACAATTCACTGAAGGCCGGATGCCACGGACCGGCAACATACCGATCTTCCTCAATACTGTGTAAGCCCAACCGTATGACCGAAATGCCGGCCGCTTCAAATTTCGTCAACAAAGCCGTACAAAGTTTGACCGCTTCCGCTACCGTTTGCGGACGGTAAACGCCCCGGCTGACTAAATCGGCAAGATGGGTATTTTTCAAAACGATCGTCGGATAAATGCGTACCGTATCCGGTGACAATTCAATAATTTTATCCGCAGTCGTCAAAGCGGTCTGATCGGTATCACCGTAAAGCCCCGTCATCATTTGCAACCCTAACTCAAAACCGAAGTTCCGGATCGCTTTTGCGGACGATTTTACATCCTCGGAAGTGTGACCACGCCGGTTCATGGAAAGCACGGTATCATCCATGCTTTGCGCACCGAGTTCGATCGACGACACGCCATATTCTTTCAGTTGATACAGTTTGGCGTCATCAATGGCGTCCGGTCGGGTCGAAATACGGATTCCGCGCACGTCACCGCATTTTACAAACGGATACGCCGCCTTTAACAAACTTTCACGGTAATTCTCATCAATAGCCGTAAAACTGCCGCCGAAGAAGGCGATTTCAGTCTGTGACGGATCATAATTTGCGGATGCCATTGCCGTTTGAACCGCACGCACCACATCCTGCGGTGTCGGCGCGGCATTTGAGCCGGTAATAGCGTTCTGATCGCAGAAACTGCACCGGCGATCACAGCCGATATGCGGTACAAATACGGATATATTTGCGTGACGGCTCATATTGATTCGCCCATTAACTCCAAGGCCTGCTTCGCCGCCATTTGCTCTGCCTGTTTCTTATTGCGTCCCACACCGCTGCCGATAACGTTCGAGTTCAGATGTACCTCAACGGTAAAGCGCTTATCGTGATCAGGTCCGGACTCACCTGTCAGCACATATTCGACCGACTCTTCCGGATTCCGCTGGATAATTTCCTGTAAAGCCGTTTTATAATCCTTGAATACCTCGTCTTCCGTATGTTCCAATTCGCGTAGAATGAAGCGTAAAACGTGTTTTCGGGCCGGTTCCATTCCGCCGTCCAGATAAATAGCGGCAAGCACCGCCTCAAAAGCGTCGGCAAGAATGGAATCCCGCTCTCTGCCGCCGCCTTTTTCCTCTCCTTTGCCCAGCAGAAGAAACCGACCGATTTCCAACTCACGCGAAAAAGCACAAAGCGATTTTTCACATACAAGCGACGCGCGCAAACGGGTTAATTCCCCTTCCGGCAGGTTCGGAAAATGCTTATAAAGATAATCCGAAACAACGATCGACAGAACCGAGTCGCCTAAAAATTCCAACCGTTCATTGGAAGTCAGACCGCCGCGCACTTCGTTCGCGTAAGATGAATGGCACAAAGCGTGTTTCAACAGTTTTGGATCTTTAAATTGATATTGAAGTTTTTCTTGTAGTTCTTTCATTCCTGATTCACCATTTCTGAAAGATTTTGAGTGATCGTTCCGATTACGTCCTTTTCGGTAAACAGAACGGCCTGACGGATCGCATTTTTGAAAGCGCGGGCATCCGAACTGCCGTGTGCTTTAATGACCGGCTTCTGTACGCCCAAAAGCGGCGCGCCGCCAACTTCCGAAGCATCCATCAGTTTTTTCAGCGCATACAGATCTTTTTTCAAAATCAGCGCGGCAAGCTTATTGATAATATTTTTATACAGTACCGATTTGATTTGTTTGAACAGCGTCGTTGCCGTTCCTTCGATCAGTTTCAGCGCGATGTTGCCGGTGAAACCGTCTGTCACCACAGCGTCACAGACTCCTTTCGGCATTTCACGGCTTTCCACGTTTCCGCAGAAATTGATCGGTGCCTGACTTAACATTTGGTAGGATTCCTGACGCAAGGTATCGCCCTTTGAATCTTCGGTACCGATATTCAAAAGACCGATTTTCGGATCGTCAACGCCCTCCACTTTTTGCATATATACGCTTGCCATAATCCCAAACTGGCAAAGCATTTCGGGACGGCATTCGGCATTGGCACCCATATCCAGCAACAAATAGTGACCTCCGTTCGGTTTCGGGAGCAGTCCGCCCAAAGCCGGACGTTTTACACCCTTCATGCGCTTGACAAGCAGCGTACCGCCGACAACGACCGCACCCGTGGAACCGGCCGACACAAAAGCATCGGCATTCCCGTCACACAATTCTTTGAAAGCGAGACCCATTGAAGATTCCTTATGCGCTTTCACCACAGAGGTCGGATCATCATGCATGGTTATAACGTCGGTCGTATGAACGATTTTCAGTTCGCCGGAAAAGGAAATACCGTTTTCTTTCATGCAGGATTCAATTTTTTCCCGGTCTCCGGTCAGTGTGATATCCACGCCTAATTCACGGGAAGCATCCGCCGCACCGCGCAGAATTTCCAAAGGTGCATTATCCCCGCCGAAAGCGTCAACAACAATCCTCATTATATTTCATTTCTCCTCGTTTATATTTTCATCAAACCAGGTCAGCGAACGTTCCGCCAACGCACCATACCGCTGACGTTTGTCACGAATACGGTTTTCAAGCGGTGGCAGAATGCCAAAATTTGCCCCCATGGGCTGAGAATTCGTTACCGTCGGATCGGTAATATATTTCAACAAAGCACCGATCATGGAAAAATCGGGCAATATCAGCGGTTCAGTACCGAGTATACGCGCGGCGGCATTGATTCCCGCGACAATTCCGCTGGCGGCGGATTCCATATATCCTTCCACGCCGGAAAGTTGTCCGGCAAAAAACAGATTTCTGTCCGTTTGCAATGAAAGATCACGTTGCAGCAATTTCGGTGAATTGATGAACGTATTACGGTGCATTACGCCGTATCGTACAAATTCCGCATTTTCAAGTCCCGGGATCATTGAAAAAACACGTTTTTGCTCGCCGAATTTCAAATTGGTTTGAAAACCGACAAGATTAAACATGGTCGATTCCGCATTTTCCCGCCGAAGCTGAACCGCCGCCCATGGACGGTGCCCGGTACGCGGATCACGAAGTCCGACAGGTTTCAGCGGGCCGAAACGGATCGAATCCTCTCCGCGCTTGGCGAGAATCTCAACCGGCATGCACCCTTCATAAACAGTGACCGGGCGATCAAACTCATGCGTCGGCGCTCCTTCGGCATGGATCAGCGCGTCATAAAACGCTTCATATTCCGCCTTATTCATCGGACAGTTGATATAGTCACCGGTCGCATTATCGTCATAACGTGAAGCGTAAAACGCCTTTGAAAAATCAATGCTTT
>JAZUFP010000281.1:0-3706 GCA_045640765.1 Acutalibacteraceae bacterium | reverse complement strand
TTCAGAATCGGAATCTGCTGCGTTATCCAGCTGCGCCACAGGCGGATATCAACGGCCGAAAACGACCGTTATGTATTTAGTTGTCGTCGTAACCGTTGGGGTTACCGCTTTGCCAGCGCCAGGTGTCGGCGCACATTTCGTCAATGCCGTATTGGGTTTCCCAGTCAAGCAGCTTCTTGGCTTTGGAAGAATCGGCATACACCGTGCCGAGATCTCCCGGACGGCGCGGATCGATAACATAGGGAACGTCTTTCCCGGAAGCTTTCACAAAAGCGTCCCGCAGTTCCAGCACGCTGGTGCCGTTTCCGGTACCGAGATTGATGGCTTCGCATCCGGCGTTTTTCAGCACCCAGTCGACCGCCTTGACGTGACCGCCGGCCAGATCGACAACGTGGATGTAATCGCGTACGCCGGTGCCGTCGGGCGTGTCGTAATCGTTTCCGAAAACGTGGAGCTTTTCCAGTTTCCCGATGGCGACCTGCGAAATATACGGCATCAGGTTGTTCGGGATATCTTTCGGATCTTCGCCGATCGTACCGCTTTTATGGGCGCCGATCGGATTGAAATACCGCAGCAGGGCAATGCTCCATTCTTTATCGGCGACGTAAAGGTCGCGCAGGATCTCTTCAATGAACAGTTTGGTTCTGCCGTAGGGATTGATGGCGCCAAGCGGCATATCCTCGGTCAGCGGCATTTCGGTGGCTGTTCCGTAAACGGTGGCGGAAGAGGAGAAAACAAGTTTTTTGACGTTGAATTCTGTCATGACTTCGATCAGCGTCAGCGTACTTTCCAGATTGTTGGTATAGTACATGATCGGTTCACGCACCGATTCGCCGACCGCTTTCAGTCCGGCAAAGTGAATGGCCGCCTCGATCTTGTTCTCGCTGAAAATCTTTTCCAGCGCGGCGCGGTCGCGAACGTCGTTCTGATAAAACCGTAAATCTTTTCCGGTGATTTTTTTGACTCGTTCCAGTGATTTTTCACTGCTGTTGACCAGGTTGTCAATGACGACAACGTCGTATCCCGCGTTCAGCATTTCAACGCAGGTATGACTGCCGATAAAACCGGCACCGCCGGTCACTAAGATAGCCACAGAGAACACCACCCATAATTATTACTAAATATTATACCGCATTTATGCCTTTTGTCAAGCAAACTGGGGGAAATTTTTTGAAAAACATAAAAACCGCTATTTACAACCGCATGGAAAATTGGTATAATCATGATACTGCTATGATATTATAAATGTTTTTTCGGAGTGTTTTATGAGTTACCGTGTGAATCCGACGGCTTTTTGCGCCGCCTTTACCGTTCCGTGTGACGTTGTGGACAATCGAATAAAACTGGCGACCGAAACCCAGTTGAAGGTTTTGCTGTTTGCCTTGCGGAATCTGTCCTGCGGCATTGACGTGGGGGCGGTCTGCGCCGGGCTCGGGTACGGCGAAAAAGAGGTGCGTGACGCGCTGGATTTCTGGACGCAGGCCGGCGTCTTTTTGTCGGAAGACGTTGTGGTGAACGAACCGCCGAAGGCGGATCCTCTGCCGAAAAACGAAAAACCGACCCGACGGGACGTGGCTTTGCGCGGGGCGGACGATCCCAAAGTCCGCTTTTTGTTTGCCGAGGCACAGCGGCAGTTCAAGCGGAATCTGAAAACCAACGAAGCTGCTACGCTTTTGTGGCTGTATGATGATCAGGGACTGGATATTTCGGTCATTCTGCTGTTGCTGCAATTTGCCGATAACGAGGACCGACTGAATATTTCCTTTGTGGAACGCACGGCTTTGCAATGGATACGTTCCGGTGTTTCCACGGTCACCGACGCCGAAAAACAGATCACCGATACCGTTCGCAGGAATACCGCGTGGGGCATTGTCGAACGGGCTTTCGGAATCGAACATCGCCGCCCCAGCGAAAAGGAAACCGAATATGCCGACCGCTGGATCAACGAGTGGCAGCTTTCCGCCGATCTGCTGAAAGCCGCTTATGACGCCTGTGTGGACGCCAAGGCAAAATTCAGTATGCCGTACGCGGCGAAGATCCTTGAAAAATGGCACGCCGCGGGTTACTGCACACCGGCAGACGTGAAGAACGAAAAGAAACCGGAAAAATCCGGTAAAGATCAATACGCAACCTATGATATTGAAGCGTTTGAAAAGATGCTGGACGCAAAAGATTAGGAGGTCGTCACATGACCAATCGGGAAAAAATATATGCCGCCGCGCTGGCGCAAAAGCGTGAAACAGCGGAAAAAAATAAAGCCGAGGCCGGCGCCCGCCGTGCCGCCGCGTATGAAAAATATCCACGTCTGGCGGAAATCGACCGTGCGCTGTCGCAGAAAGGTTCCAAAATCGCGATCACCGCTATTTCGGGAGACCGCGGCGGACTGGAAATTTTACAGCAGCAGATCACGGCGCTTTCCGAAGAAAAGAATAAAATTCTGTCGGGGGATACGTTTGAGACGCGATACGATTGTCCGCTTTGTAAAGACAGCGGATACGTGGACGGAAAACTGTGTGACTGCGTGAAAACGCTGGCAAAACAGATAGCCCGCAAACAACTGGCGGAGCAGATGCCGCTTGACACCTGCGGTTTCGATAATTTCGATCTGAATTATTATTCCGACCGGGAAACCGATGGGATCATTCCGCGCAAAAAGATGACGTCGGTGTTTGAATTCTGCCGTGAATACGCGGCGTCTTTTGACCCGACCCGTTCCGAAAGTCTGCTGTTTATCGGCGGTGTCGGTTTGGGAAAAACGCATCTGACCATGGCAATCGTTTCGGAAATCGCCGACAAGGGGTATGATATTATTTACGGCTCGGCGTATAACCTGCTTTCCGCCGTTGAACGGGAACATTTTTCCGCCGAAAAAGGGGACAGTTACGAATCCATGATCGCCTGTGATCTGCTGGTGATCGACGATCTCGGAACCGAGTTTACGTCACCGTTTCTGCAATCAGTGCTGTATAATCTCATCAACAGCCGTATGCTGACCCGAAAACCGACCATCATCAATACCAATCTTTTGCTGGCGGAAATCGAAAAACGGTATTCGTCCCGGGTGATGTCCCGTTTAATGGGATATTACAACGTGCGTAAATTCTACGGTTCGGACGTCCGGCAAATCAAAAGTTTTGAAAAGCAAAAAAATTCTTGATTTTTGTCGGATTTTTGATATAATGAACATTGTAAAAAATTAGCGGAGGTAAATTTTATGAAAAAGTTTTTCGGTGAATTCAAAGAGTTTATTATGCGTGGCAATGTCATGGATCTGGCAGTCGGCGTTATCATCGGCGGCGCGTTTCAGGCCATTGTCAATTCGTTGGTCAACGATCTGATCATGCCGTTTGTCGGTCTGATCACCGGCGGCGTCAATTTTGCCGATCAGTTTGTCGTGCTGAAACTGGCGGAAGGCGTTGAAAAGGGAACCAAATATCTTTCCCTGACCGAAGCCACCGAAGCCGGAGCGACCGTTTTTGCTTACGGCTCTTTCATCACGGCTGTCATCAACTTCCTGATCATGGCATTGGTCATTTTCCTGCTGGTCCGCACGATCAATAAGATCGCCAACGGCCGCAAGAAGGATGAAGAACCGGCGGCACCGACCACCAAGATCTGCCCCTTCTGCAAGAGTGAGATCGCGATCGACGCAACACGCTGTGCGCATTGTACCGCGGAACTGCCGGCGGAAGAATAATTCTTCATT
>JAZUFP010000280.1:0-1956 GCA_045640765.1 Acutalibacteraceae bacterium | reverse complement strand
GCACGGAATAAATCCAGATGTTCAAAACACACACCGCGTTCCGGATAGGTCAGCGCGTACTGAATCGGCACCCGCATATCCGGCGTTCCCAGTTGTGCCAAAACCGCACCGTCGGACAGTTCCACGCCCGAATGCAGGATGGATTGACGGTGTACCAAAACCTCGATCTGCCGCGGCTCAACGTCAAACAGATGGACGGCCTCAATAACCTCTAATCCCTTGTTCATCAGTGTAGCAGAATCGATGGTGATTTTTTCACCCATCGACCAATTCGGGTGATTCAGCGCTTCCTTTACCGTTACGTTTTCAAGTTCCGCACGCTTTTTCCCGTAAAACGGACCACCCGAAGCAGTCAGCAGTATTTTCTTCAAAGAACCGGAAGGAACGCCCTGCAAAGACTGAAAAATCGCCGAATGTTCACTATCCACCGGCAAGATCGAAACGCCGTTTTCCACGGCTTCCTTTATAACGATTTCGCCACCGGTGACCAGCGTTTCCTTATTGGCAAGGGCAATTGTTTTTTTTGAGCGGATCGCGGCCAGCGTTGGTTTCAGACCCGCGATGCCGACAATGGCATTCAGCACGGTATCCCCTTGCATTGACGCCAGTTCACAAACACCGGTTTCCCCGGACAACACCGTAATATCGGTATCCGCCAAACGAACTTTAAGGTCTTTTGCGGCATCTTCCCGAAACAACGCCACGGCAAGCGGATGGAATTCCCGTGCCTGCTTTTCAAGCAAATCGACGTTAGAAGCGGCGGCAAGACCCGTAATACGGTATTTTTGCGCACGGGCAACTTCCAATGCCTGCGTACCGATCGAGCCCGTAGAACCTAAAATGATCAACTCTTTCATCAGATGACACCTACCACCATGCAGAAATACAAAAGCGGTACGATCAAAAGGACACTGTCCAGCCGATCCATAATTCCGCCGTGACCGGGAATCAGATTACTGTAATCTTTCAAGTCCACCGAGCGTGTGATCGCCGATGCGAACAAATCGCCCAACATACCGACGATACAGAACGGAACGGTCAACACCAGAGTAACGACAAAATGATCTTTTTGCGCAAAGCAAAGCATCAGAATGACCACAAAAATCATTGCGCAAACAATGCCGCCGACAGCGCCTTCCACCGTTTTTTTCGGACTGATTTCAGGGCACAGTTTATGCTTTCCCAATGTTACACCGACAAAATATGCACCCATATCGCAGATACTGGAAAACACCAGTGCCAACAATAAATAATATAACCCGTTTTTATATCTTATTACCGCGTTCAGACAATTAAACGCGAAAGACAGCGGCAACAGCATACCGCAAAGCATACCGATCTGTCCCAAACCGAAAGTACGGTGATTTTTCAAAACCATGCAGACGGCAAACAGAAAATAAAAAATGCTGATAACAAACGGCGTGCCGATCAACACCAGAATACCAACATAAGTGCTGACCTGATGACCGAGTAATTTTTGCAGTGCGAACAAAAAGTATCCGCGTTTAAAATCAAAAGCGATCACCATTGCGGCTGTATAAAGGATCGCACCGATATTGGCAAGTTTGCTTGTAATTCCCGCCGCGTTATGCACCAGCTCATAAGCGGCAGCACCCGCCAGAGCTGCGACAAAAAGCGTAATGACCGAGGGATATAACAGCAATCCAACTGCCAGAACGACGGCAACAAGTACGCCCATCACGATACCGGAAATAATTCTTGTTTTCATGATTTAACTCCTCCAAAGCGGCGATCACGTCCGTTATACGCGTCAATGGCTTTTTCGATATGCTGCGGCTTGAAATCCGGCCAAAGTACGTTATCGAAATAGTATTCGGCATAAGCGGACTGCCAGATCAGATAATTGGACAAACGGAATTCACCACTGGGACGAATGATTAGATCCGGATCCGGCATACCGGCAGTATAAAGATGTTCATCGATCATCTGCTCGGT
>JAZUFP010000279.1:0-16671 GCA_045640765.1 Acutalibacteraceae bacterium | reverse complement strand
GGCCATGACTGAGGATTACCCGACGCAGTTACGGGTGCTGAACTGGGAGAATTTTACCGATGCGTATTTGTCGCTGCGTCCGGCAAATGAACAAGTCGGCACGTTCGTTTTGGAAATCAAAGATTACGGGCGGTTGGAGATCGGCAATCATTTTTGTCGGAAAACGGCGGCATCGCCGGATCTTATACTGGATGCGTTGGATGCAACACGGTTTCTGTTCGGATTTTTGGGACCGGAGAATGTGTGTGAAATCCCCGTACATATCCGGGAAACCGTCAATCACATCCTGCCGATCCCGCTGTGGTGGAACAGCCAGGATCGTGTATAACAGGAGGGAAGAACGTGGAAGGTTATACAGCAGAAAAACGTTTTGAAAATGGGAAACCGACCCTTTATGTCAACGGACGGAAAACGTTGCCTGTTATTTATGCGTTGAGCGATATCCCGGCTTCGGATACGCTGACCGAACAGGCCCAGCGCCAAATGAGGCATTTTGCCGAAAAAGGAATCCATCTGATACAGGTGCATATTTTTCTGTATAAGGGTTGGCACAAAAGTACGCCCTACGATTACGACCATATTATCGGTGAATTGCAGGGCGTGTTGAATGCGGATCCGAATGCCGCTATCATGCTCCGTCTTCATTTGGGTGCGCCGTACTGGTGGTTGCGGGATCATCCCGAGGAAATCTGCATCTACGGCAAAGGTGAAAAATACGTGGATAACGGCGAATATGAGCGACTTGTCGCTGGTGATGAAGGTAACTTTATGCGTGCAAGTATCGCCTCCGAAAAATGGAAAAACGACACGGCTGCCGTTCTTTCCGATTTTTGCCGTGTTATTTCCGAAACCGAACAGGGAAAACACATTTTTGCCATTCAGATCGCCGGCGGCGTGTACGCCGAATGGCATCAGTGGGGATTCGGGGAGTATCATCCCGATTACAGCCCTTGCATGACTCGTTATCTGCGTGTGTTTTTAAAACAAAAATACCGTACCGATGAAAACCTGCGCCAAGCATGGCGTATGCCACAGGTTACCCTTGATACAGCCGTCCCCGCGCCGCCCGAACTGCGTCATCTTGAAGAAAAAGTGCCATTCAGAGTGCCGGGGGAAGAACGCTATGTGCTGGATTCATTGGAAGCTTTACAGCGTTCCGTGACCGACGCGATCATGTTCTTTTCCGATGTTGTTAAAGAAAAATGGCCGCGCCCGGTTCTGACCGGTTCGTTTTACGGCTATTTTGACGGCGGTTGGAGTGCGGCGGCAATCGGTGGGCATCTGGATGTTAACCGATTGGCAGAAAGCGGAAAAATCGATTTTATGGCGGCTCCGTTCCCGTATCATCCGCTGATCCGTGATGTCAAAGGAGTTTCCATTGCCCGCAGCTTCTTAGAGTCAATGCGGTTAAACGGCGTTCTTTGGCTTACCGAAATGGATTGCGCGCCGGTCGGAACAAAAGATTATATCGGCGGCGATCCGGCGCTGTTGGATGAAAATATTGCCGTTTTTCGCAGTCATGCCATTGAATCGCTATTGCGCGGCCACGGGATGTGGTATTTTGACCACAGAATGTTTCCAAGTAATATTTACATAAAAAACGGCTGGTGGGACACACCGCGCTGGATGGACGAGATCGGTCAACTGTATTCGGTCTGCAAGGACAAATTGCTCGATCGTTACACGCCTGAAGCCGACGTTCTGCTGGTTTTTGATACTGATTATTATTACTACGCACCGTATCAGTGTATGTTCAGTTACGGTGTGATTTATCCGTTTTTGCACGAAATCGGCAGAAGCGGCGTTTGTTATGATTCGATCTATATGCCGGATCTCCCCAAAGCGGAACTGGAACGCTACCGTTGTATCGTTTTTGTCAGTTCGTTGAGGGTCACCCGACAGCAACGTGATTTTATCCGTGAAAAGGTCTTGAAAGACCAGCGGACGGTTTTGTGGATGCACGCGTCCGGGTATCTGGATGACGATAAAGCGGATGTCGAACTGATTCGTGATATAACAGGATTTGAAACGACCCTGCATCCGGAAGAAAGTAAAATGTTGTACGGCAATAAAACGATTGAAACACCGATCCCGTTTTATCCGCAGTTTTGCGTGATCGACGGAGAGGCGGAAATCATCGGTTGCTATCCTGATGGCACCGTCGCGGCGGCAACACGCGATTTTGATGACTACCGTTCTTATCTTTATATGCTGCCGCCTACAGACCGTGACGAATTGCGGGCGCTTTTCAAAAAATCCGGTGCGCATATCTATTCGGACGGTGGCGAGGCTATCCAGGTCGGGAATGGTCTGATTGCTGTGACCTGTGCGGAAGCGGGTGAAGTCGTGCTGACGATGAAAAGCGGAAAAACGGTTACTGATCGTTTTGATACTACCGCCACAAAGATCTATGATTTTGACGGGAATACGGTGTTGGATTAAAGGAGAAGCAAATGACGAAAATATACTGCGAATCATACGAAATTCCGTCAGCCGATATGGGTGAACGAAACCGCATGGCAGACATCAAGAATATTTCCTATATTCATGCCGGGTATCAGACGAGTGAGCATTTTGACGAAAAAGATAAAAAGTATCTCGGCAAAGGGATGCTGGATACCATGCTGCCGTATATGCAGCAGGACGGTTACGACCGTGACCTGAAACCGAAAAAATGGAACGCGGTTATCCTGGAAAATGAGAAACTGAAAGCCGTTTTTCTGCCCGAACTGGGCGGTCGGTTATGGTCACTGTTCGATAAAAAGGTCGGACGGGAACTGCTGTACGTCAATAAGGTTTTTGAACCCTGCAATCTGGCTCTGCGCAACGCATGGTTCAGCGGCGGCGTGGAATGGAATGTCGGGATCAAAGGTCATAATCCGCTGACGGCGTCACCCGTTTTTACCGCGTACGGCAGAACAGCTGAAGGGGATCCGGTCGTTTCGTTTTATGAATATGAACGCATCCGAGAGGTGGTCTACGGGGTCAATGCCGTTTTGCCGGATGATTCCGACATGTTGTATATCAAAACGACTATCGAAAATACCAAAGATACTCCGCAGTATATGTACTGGTGGTCCAATATCGCCGTTGCTGAGGTTCCGGGTCTGCGGATCGTTTCTCCAGCGGACGAGACCATCCTTTGTCATTACAACGAAGGTTGTTATACGCTGGATCGCGTCCCTTTCCCGCAAATTAACGGAAAGGATCTTTCCTATCCCGAAAACGCGCCGGTCGTAACGGATTATTTTTATAAACTTCGCCCCGATGCGGATAAATGGATCGCCGCTGTGGACGGGGACGGATATGGATTATTGCAGACTTCGGACGCTTTTCTGGGCGGTCGCAAACTGTTTGCTTGGGGACAGAAACCAGGCGGTCGGAACTGGGCTTCCTTTCTTGCGGGCGGAAAGAACGAATCATACGTCGAGATCCAGGCGGGTATTCTGACGACCCAGCTGGAGCATATTCCCATGCCGGGGAGCACCGTTTGGCAGTGGACCGAGACCTATGGTGCCGTTTCGATGGATCGGACGACGGCACATGGCGATTGGCACACCGTGACCGAGGCTGTCGCTGATACTGTCAGAAAGATACCACAGAGGAAAATCACCCTCTTTCCGCCCGAAAGAATCGTCACGGTCGGTGACGGTTGGGGGTATCTGGAATCTTTAAACCGAAAGATCAGCGCGATCTATGATTTTTCTCGGGATTCCGTCACAAGCGAGCAGACCGAATGGCTGGAACTGATCGGGACAGGCACTCTACGGGAAGCCGACGTGCGGGAAGCCCCGTCCTCTTTCCTGACGGCCGATTGGGCGGAAAAACTGCTGCGAAACGCTGTCAAAAACGGTGCTGACCATTGGAATACCCTATATCATCTTGGTGTGTGTCGCTATGCGCACGGCGATCTTGCCGCGGCGGAACAGTTCTGGAAACAATCCGTTGAAAAGAAAATAAACGCATGGGCCTGTCGAAATCTTGCCGTGCTGTATTACCGGGAATATCATGATACGAAACAAGCGGTCGAATGGATAGAAAAAGGATATTCGGCCGGTGGGAAACAGGACCGCGGTTTTCTGTATGATATGGCGGAAATCTGTAATTCGTCCGGTGCGGACGGTGCTTGCCGCATGATCGCCGTTTTCGGTGATCTGCCCGAAAAACTGCAACGCAACGGCAGACTGCGGCTGGAACTGGCCAAGGCGTATATTCTACTGGACCGGCTGGCGGAAGCAAAAAATATTCTGAACGATTCTTTTGAAATGGCCGACGTGCGCGAAGGGGAAGTTTCGATCTCGCAGGTGTGGTTCGATCTGTACGGAAAAATACTGGTACACGACGGAATCGTTTCGGCGGAAGAATTAACGGATGCAATCGTGAACCGATTCTATCCGTTGCCGAAACATCTGGATTTCCGCATGAATTGATGGACGTGGGGGAAAACGGTATGGATGTTTTGATTTTTTCCGGGCAAAGCAATATGCAGGGTCTGACGGAATGTAAGCCGGTCACATCGCCGGTATCCGGTGCGTTTGAATATTTGCATCAATGGGGAGAATTGGTGCCGCTGAATCACCCGGTTGGCGAGACCCTCGGCTGGGATGAACGACATTTTCGTCACGTTTTGCTGAATCAGTCGGCTTTCAAAAGCGGCTCACTGGTGCCGGCTTTTTGCCGGGAATACGTGCAAGAACGAGGGGAAGTGTTGGCGATCCATGCGGCACTGGGGACCACGGTCATCGCGGATTGGCTGCCGGATACGGCACGCTATGGCATGATGACGGAAAAAATCAAAGCCGGTATTCAAACCGCCGCCGTAGGTCATTCTATCGGACATATTTATTTTATCTGGTTGCAGGGTGAAAGTGATGCGATCGCTCAAACGACGCAGGAAACCTATTATGCACGATTGTTGTGCTTGAAAAACGCGCTGAAAAAAGAGGTCGGGATCGATCGCTTTGGGATTATTCGTGTCGGGCGTTTTTCGTCCTTGGTCGATTTGGGACAACAGCTTTCGCCAGAACAGCGTCTGGCGTGTGACCATGCAATTATGCGGGCGCAGGAAACGGCAGTATTGTCAGATGATGATTTTATCATGCTGACCGACATCGCCGAAGAACTGTCCCTTGATCCTGAATATATGAATCCGAAAGTCAACGGACATTTTAACAACAAAGGTTTGGATCTATTGGGACAGAGCGCGGCAAAAGGATTGCTGCAGCAAACGCAAAAGTCAATATGACACAAGTATTTTTTATGAACAATACAACAAGTTTGAATTGATGAAAGGCGGAAGAATATCCGGCGGAAATCTTCGGAATACTTTTGGAAAACCGGGTGCGGATAGTTGTGAGGGGAATAAAATGAAAAATGTTTTTGAAAATAAAAAAATAATAATCGGTCCGGAACAAAGTACGGTTTTCGCGAATGAAAACAATGTATATCAAGATGGTACTTCACCGATGTACCGGGATGTTGACGGATCTTTGTGGGCAATGAGCGGTCATTCACATCTGGGCAGCATCTGTGTTTTCCGCGGGACCTGCCTGGACGATCTCCGGAAGTTATACGAGATCAAAACCGATTTTAAAGTCGGTCACGCCGATCGTGCTTTTAACGGGATCCGTTATCCCGATGGTGTTCGTGCCCGGGGCAGTATGTGGCCGTTCGGTCTTTATATCTGTCCGAATACCCATCGGTTTTTCTGCTTTTTTTATAATGAGACCGGCTGGGCGGGCGAGGGGACCGCGTATGATGCGCAGGGACCCTGCGAGGCACCGGCTTACGATTCGGATTTCAGACATATCGGTCTGATGCACTCGGATGATGAGGGTAAAACGTGGCAGTTCGACCGCTGGATCCTTTCCGGGGAGCAGGTCGGGTTTACCGAGAATTATAACCCCAACGGAGACGTACTTCCCGGGCAGAAAAACGGTCGCATTTCGCTGTCCAGCGGTGATTTTTCGCTTTTTGTCAATCCGCTGGATGATTATTTGTATTTGATTTATAATGTGATCCACGTCAATACGTATACGAGTCAATGGGAAGACTGTGATGTTTATATCGCGCGTGCCCGAAAACGTACGGACGGGGTCATGAGTGATTTTGTCAAGTATTACGAAGGTTCTTTCTGTGAACCCGGCAATTTGGGTCGCGCCACGCCGATCGTCCGTAATTCCTGGCATCCGCGTGTTGTTTATTCGGAAGTTTTGAAAACCTATATCATGTCTTCGGTCATGATGAGTCCGGGTGCTTTGGATCAGGTGATCGTTCACCGTATGCAGCTGCGTACCGGCAGCAATCTGACCGATTGGAGCGATCCGATCGACATCATGAACGGGGAAGAATACTTTGGAGAACATTATGTGGGCGTTTATCCGAATGACACGACCGGATCTATTTCGGTTTTGCGGGATTGCTCGTTCTCGATTTTGAAAAACGGAAACGGCACCGATGTCATTCGCCAAAAATGTAAATGGGAATAAAAAACGGCGTTATCGTTGGAGGATGATTTTATCATGCTGTCCGAAATCAACGAAGAAATACCACGGATTTAATCGGAGGTCTTTTATGCGTAAATCTGAATGGAAACAAACCAACGGAATTGTGGGTGCATACAGTACCCGGCACGGCAGAACTGCGGATACTGAAAGATTTATGAGCACCCTGAAAGACGCGGGCGTAAATCTTGTGATCCCCTGTGATGAACCTGATTATGAATCGGATTTAGCGGTTTTTTCGATACTGGAAAAGGTGGGACTGCCTTTTCTTGCGGCGCCGAAATCGGTTTGGTGCGAAAAAAAGATCGATGATATAGAACTTTTTAAAGGCTTTTTTGAAAAAATCAAGGATAACAAAGCGTTTTACGGTTTTTATGTATGGGATGAACCGCGCAATGACGGAAGTCATGATGAGGCGATAGAATATAACACCGGGCTGATGAAAAAGATTGCTCCCGAAAAAGCGCAGTATATCTGTCTTCTTCCGTCTTACGGCCCTTTCTATTGGGATAAAGAAGAAAAGTCCGGCTGTGACTATCGTAATTATGCTGAACGGTACTGTGAAGAACTGAATGTCGGGATCATTTCCAATGACTATTATCCGTTCGCAGATGAAACCACCGATTTAGTGTGTACCGATATGTTTAAGGATATGGGGCTTTTGCGCCGGCTGTCGATCAAGCACAGTATCCCTTATTGGCACGTTTTTCAGGCAATCAATGATTGTACCAATCAGTTGAGCACTTTTTTGACGCCCGAACGGATCGCGGTTCAGATCAATTGCGCATTGGCATACGGCGCGACGGGATTTCTTTATTTCCTCGGCAACAATCTGCTTCTGGACAGGGAGGGAAACCCTTCGCCCGATCAGGCGGAATATCGCAGAATCAATCAGCGGGCGATCACTGTATCGACTTTGTTGCTGAATCTTGATTCGATCGGTGTTTATCACGGCGGCAAGGCCAATGATATTTATAGAAACTACTATGCGAACGATATAACCGATTCCGATTATTTAAAGGCAATTCCGGATCACGCGTTGATCGGCGAATTTTCGGGCAAAGACGGTCAAATTTATTTGGTCGTTACCAATAAGGATTATTTCAATCCGCTGAACGGAAAAATCGAGTTTAAGAAGAGTTGCTGTATAGAAATATTTGACGAAAACGGCGGCTGGGTATTCGGCGGTAAAAATGATTATAACGTCGATATCGGCCGTGGTGAAGCGGTCATTCTGCGACTGACTTTTTAAGGAGAGAAAACAGTGGGCTTTGAAAAGATACTTGGGTTTTATGAGAATTTTGAATGTTATAAAGGAAATATCAAATCACAGATTCCCCCTTTTGACTATGTATCGGAAAGCAGTATGCACAGCGCGATCACCAAAACCGGATACGGCGATGCGCTCACACGCAGTTGTTATGATTTTACGGCGAGCGGCGGTTTCGCTGAAATCGAGGTCAGCAATGCCGAACGCCGTTTTTGGGTCAAGTTGATCTGCTGTCTTAAAGATTGGCAGATGTTTGGCAACGATATTGCCGTTATCGTCAATGGGAATGTGATTTCGGCGAATAAAAAAGAATTTGTTGAAAACATCAACCTGGGTTGGGCCGGTCTGTATTTCAAGGTTCCCGAAAAAATTGTGATACGTGGAAAAAACACCGTTGAAATAAAAACGGAAAATCTCAGTGGTGCCGGACTTTATGTTTCGGAAATTTCTTTCGTTTCGTTACCCGAAATTCCCCGGTTTGCGCAAACTTCCGCACTTCAATTTGCGAAAATGAACATGACGTACGCCGTGGCGTTTTACGACCCCGAAAATGAATTTTCAGCGGTAGAAGATCTTGAAAACTGTGTGTTTGAAGGCAGTTTGCATTTTGGGGAATATACTGTATTGCAGTTTGTTTCCGAAAGTGCCGGAAAAAACGGCTGTACAGCCGTTTTCGGCGATGTAAAAACGATTGCCTTAATGCCGGAAACGGTTGAGAATAATGATTTCTTTTTGACCGGCACCGATTCGGATGACCATCGCCATGATTTTTCGGATGAGGCCGATCGGATCCCGACGGTTTTTTCCATGACCGCAATGGGAAATCTTTTTCAGTATAAGCCGCAGGAGGGGCGGAATTGGATTGAAATGCCAAATCGGGAGATTTGGACAGGGCGGGTCAATTTTCTGAAAAGTTTTCATACATATTTTGGCTTTTGCAGCAGCGGCGAAACAATGAAATTTATCCCGGAACTTGCCGGTGAAAACTATATCGGGACCCATGTGCATGAACCCTATTTGTATTTCAATTTTGAACTGGGCAAGCGCTATCCGGATTTTTCGGTGCG
This sequence comes from Acutalibacteraceae bacterium, assembly GCA_045640765.1. Classification (GTDB taxonomy): domain Bacteria; phylum Bacillota; class Clostridia; order Oscillospirales; family Acutalibacteraceae; genus UBA737. The sequence continues at coordinate 7,831 of JAZUFP010000279.1, read as the reverse complement.
TTATTCACAGGATATCGCCAAAATAACAGCGACAGAAAGCTTCACCGAAGCAAAAGCGTTATATGTTGCCGCTTTGGAAAATATGAAAAAGGTTCGTGCCGCAACGATGGGACCGGCCTCTGTCGGTTGCCCGAGTTTACTGTGCGTTTATGAGGCTGACGCGGGTTATGACCGTGTTACAGTAGAACCTGTAAGCAATATTCCTCTGCTGCTCGGCAGCGTCAGGGGAAGCGGAGTCGGGCACTGGGGTGCGCATATCCCTACCGACTGGTATTTCGGCAGTCCGACCGATCTTTGCAAGTCGCGGAAATTCCGTTTGGCTTTGCAGACCTTTTATGTAAACGGCGCCGAATATGCGTATTGTGAAAATGCCATTTTCAAAACCAACGCCTTTGAGCGGAACGATTGGGAAAGCGAATTCTGCGTAAACAACCGAAAGTTCTTGCGGGAGTTTTATGCGTATACGGTATCTCATCCGCGTAAGGGAAAAGTTGTGGTGGACAAGGCGATCATTTACGGCAGAAATGAGCATATTCTCTGGCAGAATGATGACCGCATGGCAGAACTTCGCCCGAATGACTGGGATACGAAAGTGTGGGGCAAGTGGGAAGATACCTATCGCAACGCCTGGAAAGCCGCACGCGGCTGGCTGCCCGTAGCTTCCAACCAAAAAACCGACGATTCACCGGAAAATCGTGATCTGTTCAGCGGCACGCCTTTTGGACAGGTGGATATTGTTTCTGCCGAAAAGGAATGGAACGGCTATAAAACAGCGGCCTTTTTGGGTTGGAATACCATGGATCATGATTTACTCGAAAAAATCAGATCATACGTAAAATCGGGCGGCGAGTTGTTTCTTTCCTATTGCCATTTCAATACGACCGACTGTAACGATAAGCCGATGCGCTTTATCGAAAGCGATATGCTTCAAGACCTGCTGGGGCTTGATGTTCTGAATGAGTATAAAATCGGCAATACGACCCTTGTAAACGCCAAAACTTTCACCGCAAAGCCGGTCTTTACCGATGAAAACGGTAATGTGCTGATCTACCAAAACGATTTCGGTGCGGGCAAACTTTTCTTCGGCGCTTTTAAGGATTATTTTACCGAACCCTGGGCTGTTGATGCCGTCACTTCTTTTATGGAAGACTGGGGGAAAAACGGAACGGTTTTTTGTGATAATAAGGACGTTTCTTTTGTGAAGCGCGTAACGGACGACGGAAAAGTTCAATATGATTTTTTGAATAATCACTGCGCTTTGGATGATGAACTGGATTTCACACTGACCGACGGTACCGTGAAATTCAGCGGCAGGGTCAAATCGGGTGAGATTTACAGTGTGAAACTATAAACGGTTATCATTTTCAAAAGGGGTGTTTGAATGTCTGAATTATGGATGCTGACGGAACACAGTCCGTTTATGATGGGTTTTGTTTTTTACACAGATCATAACCGCGCGATCGTGATCGACGGCGGAAATCCGGAAGATATGCCGTATTTAAAGGCGCTGATCGGCGACCGTCAGATCGCGGCGTGGATCCTGACCCATCCGCATTTTGATCATATTTCCGGGTTTGTTCGGGAAATTCAACAAGGTGATATCATTGCTCAAATCGAAAAAGTATATTACAATTTCCCGTCTGCGAAATTCGCCTTGGAATGCGAACCGGAAATCGAACCCTGCTCCGCCAAAGATTTTGAAGAAATTTATCCGAAAATTTCGGATAAAAGTGTGGTAGTTCATCCGGGTATGCAAATCACTGTGGATGAATTTACGGTCGATTTCCTTTTCTGTGGCGAAGAACGGTATCGTTTGCCGAAGCCAAATCTTGCCGTCAATGAAAGCTCAATCGCGTTTAAGGTTACCTCACCGAAAACAAAAAGCGTTCTGTTTTTGGGAGATCTCGGGCCCGAGGGCGGCCGGGATCTGCTGAAAAACTGCGGTGATCAAATCAAAGCGGATATCGTTCAGATGTCGCATCACGGTCATTCCGGCGTCACAGAGGAAGTCTACCGCGCGATCGCGCCGCAGTACTGCCTGTGGTGTGCTCCCGATTGGCTGTGGGAAGAGGAAGATGTCGAATTTGAGCCGGAACTTTGGGGCACGCTTCATACCCGGAAATGGATGGATAAATTGAATATCCGAAAACATTATGTCACAAAAGACGGAACGCAGGAAATACCCATTGAAAGGGAAAAGTAATGAGCATATTCAAAATATATAGCGATCAAAGTTTGACGGTTTACTGTGCGGATGTGAAAAATATCTATCACCCATATCCTGCAAATGATGATCTGCTGCAAAAAGCGAACGAGGAACAGAGATTACTGGATATATACGACCGCGGTAAAACGCCGTTTCAGATCATTGTATCTTCCAAAAAAGATATCACCGTTACCGATGTAAAGGGAACGGGGGTGTTCTGTTTTTCCACAGAAGGTGTGGATTCTGCCGGCAATCCGTTTCATCGGACCATGCCGGTCGAAGCCGGTAAACCGTGGCCGTTCTGGTGCCTTTTTGACGCGGATGAAAATTCGGATAAGCGACTGCGCCTGAACATTGTTTCGGATGACGGAGAAATGATCTTCACCGAAATTGAACTGAACCGGATGATCGGTCGGCAGGCTTCATTTGAGGATCTGGACAGCCTGATCCGCTTGGATTGGCTGAATAATCGCGAAGGTCTTGAACCAACCGTACCGAATAGTTTTATCCCGATTACGTTAAAAAACCGTACTATCAGAATATTGGGGCGGGAAATGACAGTTTCTCCGAACGGCTTTATTGAAAGCGTTAAAACTTATTTTGTGGGTAACAACAGCCATTTGTCGAAAACCGCACGTGAACTTTTGGAAAGTCCTATCGGATATTCTGTTTGTCGGGACGGCACTCCACTGGCTTTTGTAAATAAAACCTTTTCCATCCGGCGAGAAAACGATACGTTGGTTTCGTGGCGGTCTGAAAACATTTGCGACGGCATAAAATTGACGGTGACCGGAATAGCCGAATTTGACGGAACGGTAAAGCAGGATGCAACAATTGAAAGTCCAACAGAACAATCGGTATCGGTTCGGCTGATCTGCGAACCGAAAAAAGAATTTGCGACCTATTTTATGGGACTGGGATTGACCGGCCGCAAAACGCCGGAAAAGCACGTTTGGAGATGGGACGAAAACAAACATCAGGACGCTTTGTGGATCGGCGATATCAACGGCGGGATTTTCATGCGTCCGGTCGATGAAACGCCGGTCAAACCGTTTGTCAATATCTATTTTCATCACGGCCCCAAAAATCTTCCGAAGAATTGGGTCAATGACGGGAAAGGATATTTCGCGCTGGAAAACAGAGAAAATACCCGATTGTTTTACGATAGCGGGGAACTGACAGTAAAAGATCCGCTGTCTTTTGTCGGTGAACTGATGTTTTCACCGTTTAAGCTGGTGGATGAAAACCGCCTTTGGAATACGCATTATTTCCACGAAAATTTAAATACGGAATGCACTGTTGAAAAGATAAAAAATGCGAAAGAACACGGGTGTACTCATATCAATTTGCATCACGGAAACAGTATTTACCCGTTTTTAAATTACCCGATCTATGATCTGGGATCCATGCGTCAATTGGCGGACTTGGTACATGAAAACGGGTTGAAATTCAAACCGTATTATACTGTTCGGGAATTGACAACGCGATTGCCTGAACTGTTTGCTTTTCGGTCGCTTCGTACTGAAATTTTTCCGAAACCGACCTATGCGCAGGGCGGAATATCCTGGCAAAACGGGGTCGATCCCTTTTTGACCGAAACTTTCGGTGACGAGGTCATCCCGGCGTGGAAACACGTGTTTTCCGGCGGGAAATATGACGGAACGACCGATCCGACGGTGATTACTAATCCAAACAGCCGGATCGCCAATTTCTATGTCGGCAGTATTTCGTGGATGATCGATCATATTGGGATCGACGGGTTGTATCTGGATGATGTCGGGTATGACCGAACGGTTATGCGTCGGTTGCGGCGTGTTTTGGAAAAGAAAATCAAACAGCCGAATATTGATTTCCATTCCTGGAATCATTTTGAGGATACCTACGGTGCCGGTTTTGCTCATAATGCGGTGATGTATATGGAATTGCTGCCGTACGTGGACAGTCTGTGGTTCGGTGAAAGTTTCGATTATTCCGGCAATGATGAGGCCTATTTGCTGACCGAAGTTTCCGGTCTGCCGTTCGGATTGACGGGGGAAATGCTGGAAGGCGATTGCAACGTGTGGCGCGGTATGCTGTTCGGTATGACAAGCCGGTATCCGTTTTACTCGTATTACGGCGGACCGTCCCCCACACCGGTTTGGGAACTGCGCAAGCCTTTTGTCGATGCGGAAATGATTGGTTTCTGGGAAAAAGATCAACCGATTTATGCGGATAATTCTAATGTGCTTTGCACGATATATTTTGATACCGAACGCAATCGAATGTTATGTTGTTTTGCGAATTTTGCGAGCGGCAATGCGACCTTTAAAATCAGCGGAAAGTTAGCGGAAAACGTTTCGCTGTTTGCGCCAAAGGTCGATGGCATACAAGAGGAGCACATTGTTGATTTGAAAGATGAAATTATTTTGCCGGATAAAGGCGGGATTTTTATCATTGCCGAAATATCGGAAGAGGAATTAAAATGAAGCAAATCTTTGGCGAAAAACGTGTTGCAGAGATTTGATTTCATTGCAAAAAGAAAGCTGTCCAATTTTGGGCGGCTATCTTTTTGTAGCTTTTATTATCACTTTCATTAATATGGCGAAGAACTGTAAAATTTTTGACTTTTTTCGGTTTTTTACTTAATATTCATTATTTTGTTGTGAATAAAAAGGTAAATTGCCTGGAATACTCTTTTATAATACATCAAAAAAATATTGACAAAAAAGGATCTGGGGGTATATTATTATGATAATATAGGATGTGATTCGGAGGTTGTCTCATGAAACAGTATACGTTTGATCAGATTCCGAAAATCAATGCAACTTATGATGAAAATGTAGTCGTGTCACACGATTATCTATGCACGTTTGAATCGTTGCATTGTCATGATTATTTCGAGATTGAATATATCTGTTCCGGCAGTGGGATGCAGGTTGTGAACGGGACCGCCTATCCGGTCGAAATGGGGGATGTTGCATTTTTTGATGTTGGTGATGAGCATTCCTATTATTCGATCAAAGGATTACAAATCATAAATATTTGTCTGCAAAGATCCTTGCTGCGCGAGTTGGATATACGTGATTTTTCCAAACGAAAACGCGCGATTTTCACGCTGAATCTGGATGATCGGATTGAATTCGAACGGTTGATTTACATGATTGAAACCGAATTGGAAAAACAACGTGATCGCCATCTGGATGCAGAAATCAATATTCTGAAACTAATGCTGATTTTGTTTGACCGCATCGGATATCTCGCCAAACCGTTGGAAGAACGCTGGGGTAATTTGATTGCCATGATCGCCAATAATTACGCAACGGTATCACTGGACGAGGCGGCGGAGTGTATGGCGGTTTCCAAGAATTATTTTTGCAAGATTTTTAAACAGAAGTTCGGTGTCTCGTTTTTGCAATACCTGAATAACCTGCGAGTACAGCGGGCGCAGTATCTGCTTACACATACCGAAGATGCGGTGGAAGAAATCTGTACCAGAGTCGGTTTTACACAAACCAAATATTTTTATAAAGTGTTCAAAAGCAATGTTGGCATCACGCCGCTGAAGTACCGTAAAAACACACGCGAAGTGAGTTGACGGCTCGTTGCAATTATATATCGGAATTTTCCATGGGCGAAATTTGCGCTGTTAGGCGTAGATTTCGCCTATTTTTTTTATTTTTTAAAATATTTTTGCTGAAAATGGATAATATTGACCGTTTTTTAGAGAATATAGACCATTGGAATTTAATTGAGATTATATTATAATATATACGGAATTATTTTGTTAAATTCAGCAATATTGTTGACATTTGTATTCGGATGATAATATCCGTTAAAAAGAAACAATTGCGGCGATCAAACAGGAGGATGTCGGGATGGCAAAAGCGGGCAGATGGTGGACAAAAGGTTTTGTGTTATCCACCTTTGAATCGACCGGTCATTTGGAGATGGATCAGCTCGAGGAATGTAAACGGCGGATTGCTTTGGTGAAGGACGCCGGATTCGACTTGAACGAAATTACGTGGAAAACGCCGTCAACGACCGAAACGATCTTGTGGGCGTGCATGGAATCGGACATGAAAGTTCTGCTGGAAGATCCGTTTGCCAACGGCAAAATGTGTCCGCCTGTGCGTGAACGCGACCCGGAGAGCGTACTGCTTTTGCTGAAAAGTTTTGAAAAATACCGTTCGTGTATCGCCGGTGTTTATTTGTACGATGAACCGACGATGGATAAGATCGGTCTTTGTGCCGCCCTGCAAAAGGCGCTGAAAAAAGAGGATCTGTCTCTGCTGCCGTTTTTTGCTTTGGTGCCGAGTTACGGCTCATACACCTTCAAAAACGGACAGTATCCGATATATGTGAATGAGTTTATCCGTCAGGTCGATCCCGAAGTGATCTCGTTTGATTACTACTGTTTCTGGCAACATTGCATCCACAATCCGCTGAACCGGAATCCGCTGTGGAAAGACCTCGGCTTTTGGAGACAGAAGTCTATCGAGACGGCAAAACCGTTCTGGTGGTATTTTCAGGGGATCAATTTCGGCCCGAAAGTGCCGGAAGATGAATCGCATCTGATTATCACCCCGGCTCATTGGGCGGTACAGATGTATGCGGGACTGGCTTATAACGCCAAGGGATTGAGTTGCTATAACGCCTATGGTTCAATCCTTGATTTAGACGGCAATAAAACCCATTTGTATGACGATGTCTGCGTACTGAACCGAAAAATCAAAAAAATCGGGCAAACGCTTTATCCGGCCAAACCGCTGGGTATTTATCACACCGGACTGCGCCCCGCGGAAGAAAAAGATTATTTTCTGGATGCTTATATGGGAAATCCTTATTTCGTTTCGGATACCGGCGGGTTGATCGTCAGTATGTTCGACCGCGACGGCAAAAAATACGCGCTGGTCGTCAGTAAGAGTTTTAAAAAGGGAAAGAACGTCACGATCCGCTTTGCGGGCAAGTCGTTCGTTTCCACCGATCCGGATATTCGTCCGCGCTGTTCGGCGGACGGCACGCTTCGGTTTTATCTGCCGGCAGGCACCGGTGTTTTATTGGCAGAAGAATGAGTATTAAAAGTAAGGATGGGATCATCTTGACCTTTCGCGGTGGAAAATTGAAAACCTGCTTTGCTTTACTGTTGTCGGTTTTGATGGCGGTTTCCGCTTTCGGTACGACTTTTTCGGTGTCGGCTGAAACGATCGGAACAGTAGAAATCGAACTGGCGACCGCTGTTTTGACCGGGAAGGCAGAACGGTCGGGAAAAAGTATCACCGTTGACGGGGATGCGACTGTTGCGTTTGATTTTGTTTCGAAATCGGCTATGTCGGCTGAAATGACGGTGACCTATACCATCCGGGAAGAGGGAAATCGGCCTTTGGAATTGGGGGCGGTTTTTAACGATACTGCTTTTGCAAATGAATCGTTGATGCTGCCGCGTGTTTTTAAGGATGAAAAATGGAAATCTATGGAACGACGCCCGCAGCAGATCCCGTTAGATACGCCGGTGACTAATCCGTTGCGCTATTATGATCAGCGCGCTGGAGAACGATTGTGTTTTGAAATCGTCAACGGAAAGAATCATTTTGAACTGTCTTTTGTTGACCAGCATGTTGTGATCGACAGCATCGCTTTTGTTGTACC
>JAZUFP010000278.1:0-1757 GCA_045640765.1 Acutalibacteraceae bacterium | reverse complement strand
ATCAAAAGTCGTAGAAAAGCCCATAAAAGACACCGTGATCGTCTTAACACCGGCGGTGGAAAAATCATAATCGCCGATTACATAACAGCTTGTAATATCTGCCGAAGTATGATCAGCATAAGAAACCGTCAGTGCCAAGCCGTCAGTATCCAACATTCCGCAGATAGGATATACGGTTTTGTCCGGTGGGGTTTTTACCGAAATACCGGTAATGTTGTCGATCAGTATATATGGAATACCACTATCGATCGCGTAATCCATGGCAACACTGTCGGAATAACATAAAACAGTTAAATAATTACACCCGTAAAACGCGTACGTTCCGATATCGGTCACGCTGGCAGGGATCGTGATACTTGTCAGTTCTCTACAATAGCCAAACGTCCCATCGCCGATACTTGTCACACCGTTACCAATCATGACACTGGTCAGTCCCGTGCAGTCTTCAAACGCAGAGCCAGCGATACCCGTCACACTGTCCGGAATTGTGATACTTGTCAGTCCCGTGCAACCGAAAAACGCCATCTCGCCGATATCTGTCACACTGTCCGGAATTGTGATACTTGTCAGTCCCGTGCAACCGGAAAACGCCCTCTCGCCGATATCTGTCACGCTGTCCGGGATCGTGACACTGGTCAGTCCCTCGCAACCGGAAAACGCCCTCTCGCCGATATCTGTCACGCTATCCGGAATCGTGATGCTGGCCAGTCCCGTGCAATTATAAAACGCATAATCGCCGATACTCGTCACGCCGGACGGGATCGTGATACTGGTCAGTTCCCTGCAATTATCAAACGCATGTTGATAGATTTTATAATTTTGCCCGTTATAGTTTGCCGGCAGAGTCAATTCCGTATCGGTGCCGGTATAACCCAATAAGTAATTGATGCCGTCATGAGTATAGAACAAATAACCGTTTTGGTTGACGGTTCCGCTTGACGTTCCGTTATGCACGTTTTTGGCGTAATAGGCAACGTAACCGTAACTCTTACTGCCTTTTGTGATGTTCAGCGTCGAACGGTTGATCACTTCAACCAATTTGTCACAACCGTAAAACGCCCAATCGCCGATACTCGTTACGCTGTCCGGAATCGTAATGCCGGTCAGTCTATCGCAATTATAAAACGCAGAACTACCGATACTCGTTACGCCGGACGGGATCGTAATACTTGTCAATCCCGTGCAATTATAAAACGCATAATCGTCGATACTCGTCACGCTGTCCGGAATCGTGATGCCGGTCAGTCCCGTGCAGCCGGAAAACATTTCGTAAACAATGTCGGTCACACCGTTTGAGATCGTGACGCTTGTCAACTCGGTACATTTGCTAAATACGGATTCTTTGACCGACGTGATACTGTTCGGTATGGTATAATGCCCCTGTTTTCCCGCGGGACAATATATCAGTTCAGATTTCGCCTTATTTAACAGAACACCGTCCTGTGATGAGTAAGTTCTGTTATTGACATCGACAATAATGCTTGTCATTCCCGTACAGTGCGCAAAGGCACCTTCACCGATATTCGTCACACCGGCCGGGATCGTGACATTTGTCAATCCTGTGCAGGCAACAAACGCATAATCACCGATACTCGTCACGCTGTCCGGAATCGTGATATCGGTCAGTTCCGTGCAATAACGAAACGCAGAATCACCGATACTTGCCACGCCGTTCCCGATCGTAACGCCGGTCAGGTTTTCGCAATTATAAAACGCAGCGCCGCCGATACTGGTTAAGTCGGATCGTAGCCATGTCG
>JAZUFP010000277.1:0-6718 GCA_045640765.1 Acutalibacteraceae bacterium | reverse complement strand
GATGGTATTCCATTCGGCAATAAACCAGTTGTTGGCGCCGCCGCGCGGAGCGATCGTACCGCCCTGTCCTAAGAACGGAACGAAATCGGCGTTATAAGCATTGGGATTAAGCAGTAATACCGGCTCGTAGGTCAGCGCGCTTTGCAGATAAACATAATTCTTTACGGTATCTACCGTCGCGAATTCACCAACGTCCATCGTGCCGTAATCGCCGCCCAAATGACGCGGATAAAGTTTGATCTTTTTCACCGTGCCGGACAAGGAAGCGGAAGCATAATTGTAGAAGTTCCTGCATGGAATTTTGACCCAGCCGTCAAAGCCGGCGGGGATTTCAAAATAACCGTAGCTTCCGGAAAATGCGGTCGTGGTCGTACCCTTTTCCCAACCGGCCGCGCCGTCCGGCAGCAGATAGTAATCTTTACCGGCCGCAAGGTTGACCCAAATGCCGCCGTCGGTGATCATGCTCATCTGATTTGCCTTTGTTTCGGTATTCCTGACTCGGAACAAGACCGAACTGCCGTCATTCCAGGAAAGACCGTAAGAACCGTCAACGGTAGCGCTGTTGCTTGCGCTTTCAAAGGTCAGGTAAGCGTAGTAGGTTTCACTTGCGCCCGTGATCAGTTCGCCATCGGTAATGTTGGCGGATGCCGGGTTGACTTCCATGTGCAGGACGTTGCGGTTGCTCGGAACGAAGCTGTCAGCCGGGAATTTCCAGATGGTATTCCAGTCAGCAATAAACCAGTTGTTGGCGCCGCCGCGCGGAGCGATCGTACCGCCCTGTCCTAAGAACGGAACGAAATCGGCGTTATAGCAGTTCAGCAGAACCGGATCGGACATTTCTTCGGTTTGCAGATACATCGCATTCTGCAAACCGTCAACGATACCGAATTCGCCGACGTCCAGCGTGCCGTAGTCGCCGCCCAGATGACGCGGATAAAGTTTGATTTTTTTCACCGCACCGGCTACGGATGCGGAAGCGTAATTCAGGAAGTTTTTGCAGGGAATACGGACCCAACCGTCAAAGCCGGCGGGGATTTCAAAATAACCGTAACTGCCTTCAAACGCTTTTTCCGTCGTGCCGCTGACCCAGGTGTCGGAAGCACTGTCAAGCAAATAGTAATCTCTGTCGGGAACAAGGCCGACCCAGATGCCGCCGTCGGTGATCATGCTCATCTGATTTGCCTTGGTACCGCTGTTTTTGACACGGAAAAGAACGGAACTGTCGTTATTCCAGGAAAGCCCGTAAGAACCGTCAACGGTAGCGCTGTTGCTTGCGCTTTCAAAGGACAGATAGGCAAAGTAAGTTTCACTTGCGTCCGTGATCAGTTCGCCGTCGGTAATATTGGCGGATGCCGGATTGACTTCCATGTGCAGCACGTTGCGGTTGTTCGGAACGAAGCTGTCAGACGGGAACTGCCAGATGGTATTCCAATCGGCAACAAACCAGTTGTTGGCGCCGCCGCGCGGAGCGATCGTACCGCCCTGTCCCAGGAACGGAACGAAATCGGCGTTGTAACAGCAATCGCTGCTAATGAAAGTATCGTCTACATCGGCGTGATTTGACGTAAGGGTGTATTTTTTACCGGACTGACCCAATGCCGTCACGGTATCCGCCGAAGAAAAACCGTAATAATCATTATCAACAAACGTGCCGACGTTAAGAGCCGTACCGACATAGTAGGCGTTCTGACCGAGCGTATAAGGTTCGGAAGCGCCGAGGGACAGACGGTACAGATCTTCCGTGCTGTCAACGACCATTAAACCGGCCAGGATGGAATCGGCGTCGGTATAAAGCGTATCGAACGCGAAATTCACACGCCAGATATTATTGATCGCCTGATTTGCGAAAGTCGGGCGCGGGATCCTTACCCAACCCTCGAAACCGCCGGGGAAGGTCACTGCGCCCAGCGTGCTTTGGGATGCCGAAACGCCGAAAGCCGCCGTTTTGCGGTTTTCCCAGGTCGTCGCCGAATCGGCAAGCAGATAATAATCCGCGCCGGTATTCATGGCGATCCATTTTTCGGTCATTTCCGAATCGATCGTCTGTAACTGAACGACCAGTTTGGTCTGCGCGCTGTCGCCCGGAAGTTTTACGTAGAACATCAAGGAGCCGGACGCAAACGCTGTCGTTCTGCCGAAAGTCGTCGCGTCTTTACCCGCGGACACCTGCGCGATAGACTGATGCGTACCGGCAGGATAATGTTCGGGATCGATATTCGCACCGGTCGCCCGGGTCTTATATACGTCAAGTTCAAGACCGTGAACGATATTTTTATCTTTCGCCGCAGACGTACATTCGATCGGCGACGTACCGCTTTTCATCCAGGTGTTGTAATAAAGTTCCGTACCGTGATAGGTATCCGATTCCGCAAAGGCCGGAACTGTACCGAATAAAGTCAAAATCATTGAAATGCAAAGAACTGCCGCCAATAACTTTGTGAAGTTTTTGCAATTAGGTTTTAACATACATATACCTCTTTCCTTTTATTTTTGACTGTAAGGTTTTACGCACCGAAAACCGCCGTGAAATCCCACCTCTTTTTTTCTTTATTTTTCAGTATGCAAAATATGATTGATAAATGAATTGTCCGAGATACAAAAGCAACAGCCGATACTTTTGCGTCCCTATGATCGTAGTCAATCAACAGTAAACATATGAAGAATATTGAATCCGTCGGCATATTCGACGGTATTGTTCAGACGCGCGGTCTGTCCCAGTGTGTTTTCCATAAAGAAAGCGATTTTATATACGCCCTTCTTTTTTGGCAGAGTCATATTCGCGGTCACGTTATGGGTCAGCTGCGTGCGGTCACTGTAATTTTCGGGGTCGGTACTGTACCATTTCGTGGGATCGCCCGCATAGACCCGAGAAATCACCTTATTGTTTTCGTCCAGAATGGCAAAACCGCTTTTCAGGTTAAAGGCGGCTGAAAAACCGTAATTCTTCAGCGACATGGAAATCTTAATGGCGCTTCCCGGTTTCGATCCGCCCGAAATATTGAGTTTCTGCGCCGCAAGGTTATAACCCAGATAATCGCGGACATATTCAAATACGTTGCGCTGAACCTTGGTACCGTCGGCTTTGGTAAACCAGGTCGGCGTGGACAGAACCCCTAAATCACCGATTTTTTTACGGGTGATCTCTTCACATTTCCAGCCGTACAGCACCGTTTGCGAAATGGCACCGTCGTACAAAGAATAATCGGCGTAGCCGTGGTTGACACTGAAAGTCGTCAAATGCAGTTCCGACATGGCCTGAATGGAAGAATACGGTTCAACGTAGATCCCGTTTTCCTTAAACCAGCGTGTGGTAAACAGTTCGCCGTCCATGACCGTGTAGGGCGATTCTTTGATGGATGTTGCCCAGTCTTCGGTATCCGGCCGCCACGTGCTTTGGCCGTAGTCATCGTTCGGGAACATTTTTCCGAAGAACGCATCCGCGGCGTAACCGATCCGGCCGTAGCGCGGATTGGATTTTTCAATGAAGGTCTGCTTATAGCGCGGCAGGCGGATGAGCAGATAGGTCTGCTTCGGCACAAGGCGCATTACCTTATTGACGATCTCCGTTTTATCATCATTGGTAAGGACGGGTTTAATGGCCGACCATTCACCGTAGGAACCCATCAGACCGAAGTTGACGGCATAGATCACGTCCGTGTAGTTCTTCCACAGTTTCGCGTAGGTATCGATATGGTGCAGGATAGTTTCTTTGGGAGCGCCGAAATCGGTCGATTCCAAACCGTGTTGGTAATAAATACAAAGATATACCTTGACACCGACTTCCCGATACGCTTTCAGGTAGTTTTCAAGATACGTATATACATCTTTCGGCAGTTCGTATGTATCCTTAAAACGGTTCATGATGAAATACAGTCTTGAAATCGTCACCGTTTCAAGCAACGTATTGGTACTGATATCCGATTTCACCGAACCGAGTATTTCTTTATAGGTCGTTTTTTTCAAGACAGCCGGATCGTTCGGCACCCAGATCTGCTCCTCGGAACGCCAGCCCCTGTCGGGGTTGCTGCTTAACAGCGAGGTATGTTCCGCCGGGAGCGTGGTAAACGATTTGGAACAAAGCGCCGAAACAGATTTTTGAGTATCGGCGTCACCGTCCTCGTATTCGTAAACGTATTCGATTTCTTCTTCGGTTTTTTCCTCGGCGGGAGGATCCGATTCTTCTGCCGTCTCTTTGGAATCGGTAGGATCGGATTTTTCTTCGGGTTTCCGTTCAGGTTCCTTTTCAGATTCTCCTTCCGGTTCTTCGGATTCCTCCCCGGGTTCTTCTTCGGTTTCCTCCGGCTCAGAAGAATCGGGTCCTTCCGGCGATGTCTGAGAAGAGGCCTGCGGCTGTGATCCGGAAGCGGTTTTCTTCCGATCATCGTTGCGATCGCCACAGCAGCATAGCGCACCCAAAATCAAAGCAGCGATCAACAGTGCGGATAGGATTCGTTTAATCATTGGCTTCTTCCCCCTTCTTCTTTCTCTTTTTGAGAATGATAAATAAAATGATACCGCCGATCAGCACAACCGCGCAGATACAAATCACGATCCAGAGCCAGGACATATCGTTGTGTTTTCTTCTGCGGCGGATTATTTTTTTGCGCCGTTTGGCGGTGGGAAGCACTTCTTCCTCTTCTTCTGTTTCTTCCACCGTTTCCTCTATTTCTTCTACGTCCGCTTCTATCTCTTTCGGTTCTTCTTCGCCGTTTTCAACGATTTCTTCGTATTCTTCAATAATTTCTTCGTATTCGTATTCCTCATCATCCTTCTCGCCGCCGACGTCCCATTCGTAAACATACGGGTCGATCTGGGCAATCAGCATATCGCCGACTACCTGCGATTCGGTGAAGATAGAACATAAAGGATAGATATACAAACCGGTATCGTTCCGGAATGCCGAAACAACCAGCGTGTAGTAGATGCCGGTCGTCAAACCGTCCAGTTTGACTTGCAGTGAATCCGTCCAGGTGGAACTGACGTATTCATAATAGGTATAACCGAACTGTCCCGGAAGGGATTTCATAATATACAAGTCACAGCGATAACGGTTGGCACCCGGATACTTGTCAATGATCACTTCGGCCGAACGGGACGTGACGATTTCAACGTAAGCGGTTTGGGAGCCGCCGGTCGGGACGGGCAGATCGATCATCATGGCGCCGCCTTTGCTCGGCACGTCGAAAACCGTATACTTAACGCTGTCTGCCGAAACCGTTTTGCCCGTAAAGATATTCCGGCAAACGGTATTTCCGTCAACAAACGCGCCGTCGTGCGATAAAACGCCGTTTTCGGAAACAAATATACCCTTGACGCAGGCGTTGCCGGCATTTCCGCCGTATTCACCAAAACCGAACGCCATGTTCACGATGGTATCGTCTTCCCGCAAGGTCTTATAAACACCGTTCGGGTCTTTATAGGTCGCGAGATAATCGTTCGGGAAGAAGATGTACCCCTTGAATCCGGTATTGGGCTTATCGGGGTCGTTGGCCAGTTGTACACGCTGATTTACGACTTCAACATAATTCCAATCGGTTTCACCGGTCCGAATGACCGGCAGCAGATATTTATATTTTACGGTCAGCCAGTTGCCGCTTGCGGTGGAAACCTGGAAATAGAAATCGTTTGTGCCCGATTCCGCCGCCGGCAGATCGACCGCCACGACGATGCCCTTTGCGCCGTTCATCACAAACGGCATAACGCCCGAGAAACGGGGTGTGTCGTTCTGATTCACAACACGGTTGGTGGAGTCAAAAGCAATGGCTTTCGCGTCGAAAGGTGTTTGATTGTCGGAAACGGTTTCGGTAAAGGTGCTGGTGGTCTGGTTTTTGGCCTCAATATCGGTAGTGGCCGTCAGCGGGACCGAATCGTTCAGACGGTATCCGCAAAGCGGATCGGTGACCGATCTCCAGATCGCCACATCGTTTCGGCCGTATTCGGTCGGTGCAGCAGAGCCGAAAAGCGAAACCTTCTCGGACATTCCCTCCAACGACAGTTGACCGAAATCACCGTCGTTATTCAGAATGATGATATCCCCGACCGTCGGGGTACCGTATTCGCCGCCGACGTTTTTGAAAAGGAAATTGAAATATTTAACCTCTTCGTTAAGCAAAGCACCGTTCGGGCTTTTCAAAGAAGCGTACGGAACGCGAATCCAACCTTCAAAACCGGCCGGAAGCGTGATATCGCCGTTTCCGTTGGAAGCGTGCTTTGTCCAGTAGGCATCGTCCTTTTTCAGAACGCTGTACTCGGAAGCGCGCAGCGTGGTGGCGTATACGTCGCCGTAGACCTGGAAGAAAAGGGCGTTTTCCTGCTCGCTGTCGTTTTGAACACAAAACATTACGCCGCCCGAAGATTTGATCTTCGCGGTGTAGTTCTGAGACGGTGTGTAATGCACGCACGGCAGAGTTTCGGTAGTAATACGAACGTCCTGAGCCGGCGCGGAGATCTTTGCGGCATAGCCGTTTTCAATGTCAGGTGTCAGGGTGTTTCCCGTTTCCGTGACCGAAAGAACGTGATCGGTATCATGCGTGTCATTCTTCACCGTAAAGTTACCGATCACCAACAGACCGTCAAAATAGGTCGGGCTGTAAAGGGTTTGCGGAATGGTCGTTCCGGAAATCAGAACGTCATACAAATCATACTGCGCTTCATCGATCAGCATGATGTTGCCGAGTTTCGGATCGCCGTACTTGCCGCCGATCGCCGTAAAGGAGAC
>JAZUFP010000276.1:0-2849 GCA_045640765.1 Acutalibacteraceae bacterium | reverse complement strand
GATTTGGTTTGGCGGCAAGGGCTTTTCGTATCAACGTTTTGCCGACTGTGATATGCCTGCGGAAACCTATGACGTTTACGATGAACTGACCCTCACGACGCTTGGGATCAACCCCGGTAATTTCACCAATGAGATCACCGGCGATCAGCGTACTTATACGGCGACTTCGCCGTCCCATTCCGCGGTCCTGAAATTCAAATGGGAAGCACACCTGACGGCGGGCGTATATCCTCCCGAACTGTGCGTTCCGTTTGACGATACGTGGAATCATTCCAAAGTCGGTGTCTGGTTCCGGGGCGATGCCATCTACTTCTGCTGGGGTTTGGAGATCAAAGCGAAACTGCCCGCGATCATCGAAGGCACGCATGATGTTGAATTCGGCAGAAAAAAGGTTCTGACCGGTCGTAACACCGGCAAATATTACGTTTATCTGATCGTTGACGACGAATTGCTGGCTGACGGTTATACCGATTATTATGACACGAACACCATTGAGGATAAGGTATGGCTCCGTGGTACCGGCATTGAAGACCAGCGTTTTGCTGATTGTGAGATGCCCCCGGAAACCTATGAAAATTATGATGAGATCGGCTATGAAGATCTTAAGAGTGAAGTTGGCAATCCGCTGGATGAAGAAACGACCTATACCGGTTCGAAGATCTTTACCTATAACCGTATTTCGCCGACCGGCTCCGTGATCCTCAAATACCGCTGGAAGACCGGTACGATCCCGAAATTCCAGTTATCGTTCGACCACACTTATGAATCCGACGGCACCACCAGATCCCCGGATTATATGTTCGGCGTCTGGGTCGAACAGCCGGATGATTCCTATCCGAACGGTTTTCTGTGGTTAAGACCGGGTTACGGTCAGCAACTCAACCTTGACAAAGCGTTTGAGCCCGGCTCTATCTATGATATCGAATTTGCGCGATTGAAAGTCGCCACCGGCCCCAACAGAGGCAAGTATTACGTTTATATTAAAATCGACGGTGAACTCATCGCCGAAGACTACACACCTGCCAATGTTGTGAATGGCAACAACCATTACACTTCCAATCCCGGGAACAATGATATCGCCATTTCCAACAAGATCTTTATGGCCTCCTACGGAAGTTACGACAACAAGATCATGCAATCGTGGCCGGAAGGCAAAGGATATTATGTGAGTTACTACGCCAACGGAACATTGGTCGAAAAAGTACCGTTCCTGCTCAGCGATCCTTCTGTCGAGGGCAAGGAACCCGCGGTACCCGCTGTCCCCAATGCCACGGGTGTCTGGGAAGAGCATCCCGTTTCCGGTCTTACAAGAGCGATGACGGTCGACGCGGTTTACACCGTCACCGTTCCTTCGGCGGGCTCGGCGATTTCCCTTAATGCCTTTAACGGCTCGGAAATCGATCTGTGCACGGATATCATCAATGAATTCTGGGCGACACCTATGTCGAATCAGACGGCTTACGTCCGTAATTTCTGCTCGAATAACGGAGCGTATCAGGATCACCAGAACACTTCGTTCCGCTGGACCGACAGCGGCAATAACAGCAGTTATACCGTCTATTTCGCCGATAACGCGGAATTTGACAATGCCTTTATCGTGAACACTTCGACGAACGAACTGGTCAACAAAGTCGGTATTTTTACCCCGGGTCAAACCTATTACTGGTTCGTGGCGGGCAATGATACAGGCGAATGCAGTGCGGTCGATACCTTTATCGCCGACGAAGATTC
Source organism: Acutalibacteraceae bacterium (assembly GCA_045640765.1). Lineage (GTDB taxonomy): Bacteria > Bacillota > Clostridia > Oscillospirales > Acutalibacteraceae > UBA737. The sequence goes on along the minus strand of JAZUFP010000276.1, from coordinate 1,118 downwards.
TGTGGTCCGTTATATCACGGCCGGCACCGTTACCAATATGCGTGACGAAGGCGGTTATGTAACGACCGACGGCAGAAAGATCAAGTACGGTCTGATCTACCGCGGCTCTTCGCTGGATGAAGAACATTCCTACGTTGACGACATGGCAAGATACGTATTCAAATATCTCGGCATGAAGACGGAAATCGAACTGCGCGGCGGTTACGCGCACTTCGAGACCGGCTGGGATGAAGGCAACACGAATGTTATTTACATTCCCGCCAGCGGTTATTCGCCGCTTCTGACCATTGACGACGAGTTGAAGGCCGCATACAAAGCTGCTTTCGAGGCGATGGCTGACCGCAGTAACTATCCGTTCTACTTCCACTGCTCGGCAGGTGCCGACCGTACAGGTTCGTTCAGTTATCTGCTGAACGGTCTGCTGGGAGTTCCGTATGAGGATCTGCGTGCAAACTACGAATTGACCTCGTTCAGCGAAGCCGGACTTCGCGCGGGGGATTCGTACAACAACAGCGGGGATTCGTTTGACGCGATGCACGCCGCTTTGATGGCGCAGTACGGCGACGGCAGCGGCAATGTTGCCGCCGCGATCGAAAGATTCCTGACCGAATACGTCGGCGTTGACAGCGAAGTCATTGATGCCATCAGAGAAATCATGCTTGAAAGCGATCCGATGGATCTGGATTGCAGCGGCACGGTCGACGCGGCAGATGTTTTGCTGCTGAAAGAAGCGATTTTGACAGATTCGACCGAAGCCAAGTTCGACGTCAACCACGACGGTTTCGTCGATGTACGCGATCTGGTCCGTTTCAAAAAGTATTTGGTGGGCTGATCGGAGAAGCCGTTTGAAAAAAGTATTCTTTCCCCGACCCCGGGGAGGGAATAAGGCAAATCGATAATGTAAAAACCGCAGAGTTGTTGAAAGGCGACTCTGCGGTTTTTGACATATATAAGTGCTCCGGAAGATCCGATGCGAATTACGATTATCACTTTTGGGGGAATATTGCAACATATTTTTGGAAAAATGGATGTATCGCAGTTGTAATGAAGCATTTGCTTCGCAAATATGAAGCGAAGCGCACCTCGTTTTTCTCCGTGTGGTGAAACCACGCTTCATC
>JAZUFP010000275.1:0-2619 GCA_045640765.1 Acutalibacteraceae bacterium | reverse complement strand
CAAAAAAATCGATTTTTCTGTCGCTGATCCTAACCGACTTTTTCGGGGTACTGGTCGCCGGACTTTGTTTTGTGCTGCCCGGTTTTCTGATGTGGTATCTCGGGAACAGTCTGCGTGCCGCCGCCTGCACCGTCGCCATTCTTTATACCTTTTACCCCTGTGTGCCGTTCGTGCTGGGTGCGCTGGTCATGCTGCACCTGCTGCTGCGCAATCTGAAACAGGGTAAATTGTTCGTCGCGGTCAACACGACCCTTTTGCGCGTGATTTCCTGGTGTTGTTTTGCCGTGGCGCTGGCAACGCTGATCGGGGGATGTTTCTATTTTCCACTGTTGCTGATCGCCGCCGTGATGGCACTGGCGGGCTTGATCGTCCGGGTCATTAAGAACGTATTTCATTCCGCCATTGAGTTGAAAAACGAAAATGACATGACGATTTGAGGTGACGGTATGATCATTATCAATTTAGACGTTATGATGGCGAAGCGGAAGATCTCCTCGACCGAATTAGCCGAAAAGATCGGGATCACGCCGGTCAATCTTTCCATTCTGAAAACGGGAAAGGCACGTGCCATCCGTTTTTCCACGCTGGAAAGCATCTGCGAAGCGCTGAATTGCCAGCCGGGCGACATTTTAGAATACCGCAGGGAGGAAAATGAAAATGAATGAGTCGTTTTTAACGCCGCCGATCCCGGAAGATCCCGAAAGCAAGACCGTCATACCGTGGAAAACAAAAGACACCGTTTTCATTCTGCTGTCGGTGCTGTGCGGTATTCTGTTTTCCGCCTGGGCGCTGTTCGGCGGATTTCACCTCGGTTTCACGCTGGCGTATCTTTTTCTGCTGATCGCCACGACCTGCTACATCGGCGTTCGGAAACTCCGCCCGTTTCCGCTGATATGCGGCATCATTTCAGCCGCCGCGTCGTTTCTGTTTTTATGGATCAATGACGGTCTGCTGCTTTTTCTGTGGTTTTGCGTCATTTTTCTGCTTTTCGGTATCTACACCGCCTCCCTCGGCGGACTGAAACTGCGGCGCGGATACGTCCTGCTGATCGACGCGATGCTGACCGTTGTGTTCGTTCCCCTGCGTTTTCTGGCACGGCCGTTCACCACGCTGAAAGCCAACAACCGCGATAACGCGAAAGCGCAGTCGCTGATGCAGATTTTTATCGGTCTGCTGCTGGCGTTCCCGATCATTCTGATCGTGGTGCCGCTGTTGATCCGTTCCGACGCCGCCTTTGAAGGACTGATGATGAATATTTTAGGCAATTTCGGTGAAGCCATTGCCAAACTGATCATCGGGATCGGCGCGGCGCTGTTGATCTTTTCGCTGTGGTTTGCCCTTCGCAAAGGATTTTTCACCCTGCCGGAAGGCAGCGGCGTTCCACGGCACGGAATTCTGAAACTGCCTGCCGCCATTACAGTGCTTTCGGTGATCTCGGTATTTTATCTTGCCTATCTGTTTTCACAGTTGGCCTATTTTTTCAGCGCGTTTTCGGGGATCCTCCCCGAAGGGTACGTCTTTACCCCCGCCGAATACGCCCGACGCGGATTTTTTGAACTGTGCGGCGTGTGCTTTGTAAATCTGACCGTTTTGTTTCTGATCTCCCTTTCGGTCTGCCGCGACAAAAAACGCCGTCTGCCGGGGATCGTCAAGGTGTTCAACACCGTCATCAGCGTGTTTTCGCTGATTTTCACCGCGACCGCCCTTTCCAAAATGGTGCTTTATATCGACCGGTTCGGTCTGACCCGGCGGCGTGTTCTGACCGCCGTTTTCATGATCTTCCTTGCCGGTGTGATGATCTGCGTGATCATAAAATCCGCCGCGGCGAAATTTCCATATATGCGCTGTATTCTGATTTTGGGGTGCGTGATCGGGCTGGTACTGGGCTTTGCCAATCCGGACAAGATCATCGCCCGGTACAACGTTTCGCAATACCTGAACGGCGGGCTGAAAACCGTTGACGTGGCATATCTCGCCACGCTGTCGGACGCCGCCGTGCCGGAACTGGGCAAACTGACCCGCTGTGAAGACGATACGGTCGTGCGGCAGACCTATTACGAACTGTACTGGAAATTAAAGAATTATTACGTTGTCGAAGATCAGACCGTGCAGAAAGAGATCGGCCGTAACGGGTTCAGTTCCTGTAACGTGACCTGTGACAAAGCCAAAAAGACGCTGTATCATCACCGGGAGCAGATCCTGCGAAATTATGATGAATCGCTTGAATACGCGGAAGATGACGCCCTTCCGTTTTGATCAGGAACATAAATTGTCATCGCGAGGCGGTACGCCGCGGCGATCCATTGCTTTTCGCGGAAAGATGAGATTTTACGCTTTTCCGCCTTTGGTTTTAATTGCAAATATTGGTTTATATTTGGATTGCTTCGCTGCGTTCGCAATGACATGGTTATTTTTTCTTTTCAAATACGTTCGCAATGACACGATTAATTGTGAAAAGATCAAAAAGGATCGCCGAAAGGCGATCCTTTTTGCTGTTTATGGATTTATTTTATTATCCGTGCCGTGCCGTTTACGACCGTGCCGTCTTTCGTGGTATAGAAGCCCTGAACGATGACCGATCCGGCGGCGGAAATATTGCCGATCTCGCAGGTCGAAACG
>JAZUFP010000274.1:0-2174 GCA_045640765.1 Acutalibacteraceae bacterium | reverse complement strand
CGGCTTCACTGGTACCCATGGCAACACCTAAAACATTATTGTCGCCCAGATCCATCGCGCCTGCCAGTGCGGTCACGTCACCGTCGTTGGCAACTTCGATCGGCACGTCGCCGATCTCTTTCGCGACGTCCAGATACATCGTTTTGACGCGGCGCTCGAAGTCTTCGTCCGAAACCTTGATAAACAGGGAAGCGACCATGATCTTGTTGTCAATGTAAACCCCGGCGGAAGAAACGCCGATGGCATCGACCCGCGGCATTTTGGAAGCGGCGGTTTTCATGGCGTCTAAAATGCCCTGATAATGGTATTCGGGGTCGGTCTGTAATTTCGGGAACCAGACGACCTCTTCCGAATAGACCGTTTCACCGTCCACCACGGCGCTGACCTTGCGGTCACTGCCGCCTGCGTCAAATCCGATACGGCATCCGTCCAGATGACGGCCGACCGGATCGGCGGTCTGGTTGGCTTTCGGCGCGTTTTTCGCGTCAGCGATGTAGTCAACAACGAAATCGGTTTCATATACGCGCGCCATGAAGTCGGCGTCGAATTCACGCGCACCGCCCTTTTGATAGGCGGCGGCAAGACCTTCATAAATCAGTTTGGAACCGGCAACGGTGATTTTATAACCGCCGTAGACCCACAGCAGGGTCTTGACGATCCGTTCGACAACGTTGTAGTTTTCGTCGTCGTGGCCGGTGTTTTCGGGAAAAATATCCAGCGCGTAGGTCGCGACGTAACCCTTGTTGCGGGTAACGGCGATCACGACCGGCGTGCCGCCGACCGCGGCAACGGATTTTTTATAATCGGCAACGACTTTTGCCATGGGCAGAAATTGCGGATCTAATACAGCAGGGATCATGATTTACGTCCTTTCTTAAACGGGTTTGTATTCGGTCAGAAGCGCGGCGGCGTCTTCGTCAAGGATCAAGGTGACGTCCGGATGCACCTGCAAAAGCGATGCCTGGCAGTAAGGTGTGATTTCTCCTTCCAGAGCGTCCTTGATCGCCTGTGCTTTTTTCGGACCGTTGGCGACCAGCAGGATCTTTTTGGCTTTCATGATGGTACCTAATCCCATGGTCAGCGCGGCGCGCGGAACATCATCAATGCTGGCGAACAGACGGGAATTGGCTTCGATCGTGCTTTCGGTCAGTTCAACACGGTGGGTGCCCCGGATGAAATCCTTGCCCGGTTCGTTAAAGGCAATGTGACCGTTGTTGCCGATGCCCAGCAGCTGCATATCAATGCCGCCGATCGAGGCGATCTCTTCATCATAAGCGGCACATTCAATCTGCCAGTCTTCCGCAAGACCGTTCAGCACGTGGGTGTTTGCCATGTCGATATTGATATGATTGAACAGATATTTATTCATGAAATAACGGTAGGACTGATCATTTTCCGGTGCGATCGGATAATTTTCATCCAGATTATAGGTGGTCCCGCCCGAAAAGTCCAATGCGCCGTCTTTATTCAGGCGGATCAGTTCATCGTACAGACCGATCGGGGAAGTGCCGGTCGCCAGTCCCAGAACATATTGCGGATTGGCGGCAATGTCACCCGCCATGATCATCGCGGCCTTTTTGGAAAGGGCTTCGTAACTGCCGGCCACGAAAACCTTGATCCCGTTTTCCTTGCCGTTTGAATAAGCTTTTACCTCGTTTGCGTTCATAATAAAAAACCTCCGAAAAAATAATTTTACGTTATTATACGTTGCGCCGCGGTTGCCGTCAAGCAATTTGACTTGACCTTTTTCTGTCAACCGTTTGTTGCCACGGAAAAGCGGACCGTGCCGCCCAAAAACGTTTTGCGGACGTTGAACCGGTCGTCACAGATCATCATGTCGGCACGCTTTCCGATTTCCAGCGAGCCGATCTCTTTGTCTTCACCGAGGGCTTTTGCCGGATTCAGGGAAGCGCAGGCAACGGCTTCGGCAACCGAAAGTTCGGTACTGTCGTACAGATTGCGTACCGCCTCGTTCAGTTTCAGCACGCTTCCGGCGATCGTTCCGTCTTCCAGTAAGCACTGAATGCCGGTCTTTTTGACCGGCTGACCGCCCAGACTGTAATCACCGTCGGGCATTCCGCCGGCACGCATACAGTCGGTGATCAGGCAGAGTTTGCCCGGTTTCAGCCGCGCGACCAGATCAAACAGACCTTTATTGACGTGGAAAGTGTCGG
>JAZUFP010000273.1:0-2230 GCA_045640765.1 Acutalibacteraceae bacterium | reverse complement strand
AGGGGATTCCGGTGGGGCCGGGAAGAGGTTCCGGTGCGGGCAGTCTTGCCGCGTACTGTATAGGGATCACGGGGATCGACCCCTTGCGCTATAATCTGCTGTTTGAGCGTTTCCTCAATCCCGAGCGCGTCTCGATGCCGGACTTTGATATCGACTTTTGTTATGTAAACCGGCAGCGCGTCATTGACTATGTGACCGAAAAGTACGGAAGTGACCGCGTGGCGCAGATCGTCACGTTCGGAACCATGGCGGCACGCGCGGCGATCCGTGACGTCGGACGGGCACTGGATGTTCCGTACAATCTGTGCGACCGTGTCGCGAAACTGATCCCGCAGGCGATCGGTATGACCATTGAACGCGCGATGGAAGGTTCAAAGGAACTGCGTTCGCAGTATGATGGGGACGAGCGTGTCCGACAGTTGATCGATATGGCGCGCCGTGTAGAAGGAATGCCGCGTCACGCTTCCACCCATGCGGCAGGGGTGGTCATTTCCGACCGTCCCGTCAGCGAGTACGTGCCGTTAAGTGTAAATGACGATGCCATTGTCACGCAGTATACCATGACCGAACTGGAAGAACTGGGGCTGCTGAAAATGGACTTTTTGGGTCTGCGAAACCTGACGGTCATTGCCGATACCGAAAAGACCGTGCGACTGCATGATCCGGATTTTTGTGTGGAAACGATCCCGATGGACGATCCAGAAACTTTCCAAATGCTCGGGAAGGGGCTGTCGGAGGGCGTTTTCCAGTTTGAATCGGACGGTATGAAAAACGTACTGCGGCGTTTCGGGCCGGAAACACTGGAAGATCTGATCGCCATTCTTTCGCTGTACCGACCGGGCCCCATGGATTCGATTCCGAAATATATCCATAACCGACACCATCCGCAGGACGTGGCCTATGATACGCCGCTGCTGAAACCGATACTGGACGTGACTTACGGCTGTATCGTGTACCAGGAACAGGTCATGCAGATCTGCCGCGCGTTGGCGGGTTATTCACTGGGACGGGCCGACGTGGTACGGCGTGCCATGGCAAAGAAAAAACACGCCGTTATGCAAAAAGAACGCACGGCGTTCATATACGGTGAAAAGGATGAATCCGGCAACGTTTTGTGCGAAGGCGCCATTGCCCGCGGTGTGCCGGAGGAAGCGGCACAGAAAATTTTTGACGATATGTCGGCGTTCAGTTCGTACGCTTTCAATAAATCCCATGCGGCGGCATACGCCCTGGTCGCGTACCGCACGGCCTATCTGAAATGTCACTATCCTGCGGCGTATATGGCGGCTTTGCTGACCAGCGTGTTGGACAGCGCCGGAAAAATCGCGCAGTATACCGCCGAATGCAAACGCATCGGTATTCCGATTCTGCCGCCCTCCGTCAATGAAAGCGGCGAATCTTTCACCGCGGTGTCCGGCGGCATCCGTTTCGGTTTGCTGGCGGTCAAAAATCTCGGTCGGGGTGTGATCGAACGGCTGATCGGTGAACGCGAAAACGGCGCGTATACCTCAATGTATGATTTTTGTCTGCGCAACGCCGGAAGAGAACTGAACCGCCGCGCCGTGGAAGGATTGATCAAAAGCGGCGCGATGGACGGGCTGGCGGATAACCGGCGGCAAATGTTGTGCAATCTGGAAAGAGTGCTGGCCGCGGCGGAAGAAAAACATCGCTTCTCCGGCAACGGACAGATGAATCTGTTCGGCGACGCGTTTTCCGGCGAGCCGGAACTGGAAAAAATGGAAGAAATGGAAACCGCCCAACGGCTTATTTTTGAAAAAGAGGCCACGGGTCTGTATCTTACGGGGCATCCGATCGAAGCGTATGCCGGTTTTATAGAACGCGGTCGTTTTACACGGATTTCCGATTTGACCAACCATCGTCTGACCGACGGTAAACGGGTGACGGTCGTCGGTGTTATCAGTAATCTGCGTACGCGCCAGCTGAAAAACAAAAGTATTATGGCAACGGTCGATTTTGAAGATCTGACCGGCATGATCGGGGTGACGATGTTCGGGGATACCTGTTCACGCTACCGTCAGCTTTTGAACGACGGCACGGTCGTTCTGCTGACCGGGCGCGTTTCCGAACGGGAAGACCGGGATGCGGAACTGGTCTGTGACCGGATTGAAGCGATCCCACCGGATGCCGAAAACGTGTCCGCACCGACAAAAAAAGTGCGCCCGGGGCTGTATCTGCGTGTGGAAAGTCTGACATCACCCGCTGTAACAAA
>JAZUFP010000272.1:0-3827 GCA_045640765.1 Acutalibacteraceae bacterium | reverse complement strand
CGGGCTCGGTTTTCCCGAAGTATTCGCCGACGGTGCCGCCAACGGACCGGCCGCCCGAATCAGATCCCGTGCGATAGGATCGGACGGCATACGAACTGCCACGGTATCCAATCCCGCACAGACACGGTCCGCGACCCAATTACCGCGTTTAAGGATCATGGTAAACGGACCCGGCCAGAACCGGCGAGCCGCCTCCAACGCGATTTCCGGCACAGACTCCGCCACAGTATCCAGCATTTCCAAATCAGAAATGTGGACGATCAGCGGATTGTCCTGCGGTCGTCCCTTTGCGGCAAAGACCTTTTCGATTGCCGCGTTATCATTGGCAACAGCCGCGAGGCCGTACACCGTTTCGGTCGGCATTCCGACAATGCCGCCGTTTTTCAGCAACTGTGCCGCTCGGGCAATACTTTTCTCATATTCAGCGGGCGCAACGCCCAACCGTTCGGTTTTCATCTGTGAAAAACTTCCTTTTACCGGTTTTCCTGTTGTTTCAGCGCTTCAGTACGATAGTAAGCGACCAACGCATCGATCACTTCATTCAATTCACCGTCCACGATGGATTCCAGTTTATATAGAGTCAGCCCGATCCGATGATCGGTAAGTCTTCCCTGCGGATAATTATAGGTACGGATACGCTCGCTTCGATCACCCGTCCCGACCTGAGAACGCCGGTCGCTGGCGATCGCGTCGTCATGTTCCCGCTTGGCAATATCGTACAGTCTTGCCCGCAGGACCCGAAGCGCCTTGTCTTTATTCTTATACTGACTGCGTTCGTCCTGACATTCCACCACCAGGCCGGACGGCAAATGCGTCACCCGAATGGCAGAAGATGTTTTATTGATATGCTGACCGCCTGCGCCCGATGAACGGAACGTGTCGATCTTCAAATCAGCCGGATTGATATCCACGTCGACCTCGTCAGCTTCGGGCATGACCGCGACCGTTGCCGTCGAGGTATGGATACGTCCCTGGGTTTCGGTATCCGGAACACGCTGTACGCGATGTACACCGCTTTCGTATTTCAAACGGGAGTACGCGCCGTTCCCTTCAATGACAAATCCGATTTCCTTGATACCGCCCAGTTCGGTTTCGTTCAGATTGGTAACATCGATCTGCCAGTGATTGGATTCGGCATACATGGAGTACATCCGAAACAGTACCGCCGCGAACAGTGCCGCTTCTTCCCCGCCGGCACCGGCACGGATTTCCACAATAACGTTTTTATCGTCGTTCGGGTCTTTGGGCAAAAGCAGGATTTTCAGTTGCTCCGTCAACTGCCCGACAGCGTTTTTCGATTCCTTCAATTCCTCTTCGGCCAGTTCCTTGAGTTCTTTATCCGCCGTCATGTCATCCAGAATGGATAATGCGTCCTGCTCATTGGAAACTGCCGTCAGATAAGTGCGGTACGTTTCCACGATCGGTGTAATATCGCTGTACTCTTTCATCAGCTTGCGGAAACGCTCATTATCGGCCACGACTTCCGGTCGGGTCAGTTCCATTCCGATTTGCTCATACCGGCTGACGACCGCATCTAAATTTTCAAACATTTACGGTTCGTCCTCCCGCAGAATCTTTTTGACGTTCTTTTCGGCCTTTACACGGGGAAGCATTACTTCGTGTCCGCATCCGTCGCACCGAAGCTTGAAATCGGCGCCGATACGCAATACCGAAAAAACGGAATTCCCGCACGGATGCGCTTTTTTCATTTGCAATTTGTCGCCCACGCGGATATCCATTTATCTGCCCCCATTATAATATTTGTAATATTATACACCTATTTACCGATAAAAGCAATATTTTCATAAAAATACCCGCACATCCCGTGCGGGTCAAAGAACACTCAACGGTTCTTTTTGCGTGGCGCCGTCAGACGGTAACTGTCCGCGATCAGACGAACGATCTCATCATTCGGCACCGTACCGTCCAGAATAACACTGATCCAATGTGTCTTATTCATGTGATAAGCCGGAATGACCGACGGAAAAATCTGACGCCAGAATTCCGCCGCCTGCGGCTCTGCTTTCAAGTTGACCATCATCTGACCGCCGTGTTCAAATATCAGCGCAAATGTTTTTTGATTTTCGCGATGACGCATCAGCGTCCAGTTTTCATCGTGAAACGGATAATCCTCATACACAAAAGGCATCTCCGCGCATACTTTGATAATCTCTTCCCTGCTTTTCATTTTTTCAGTTTTGCCGTTTTTTCATAAGCCGCCGTCACAGCGCTTGCCGCCGCAGAACGGAATTTTGCCTTTTCCAGTGCCAGCACGCCCGCAATGGTAGTGCCGCCCGGAGAACAGACTTCATCTTTCAGTTTTTCGGGGTGTTTTTTGCTTTTTTTCAACATTGCCGCACTGCCGTAAATCGTCTGTGCCGCATACCGTTCCGCTTTTTCACGCGGAACACCGCACGCAACCGCGCCGTCCGCCAGCGACTGGGCAAACATATAGACGTACGCCGGGCCGCATCCGGATAAAGCGGCGGCGGCGTCAAACAGTTTTTCATCCAGACGGTCGACCAGTCCCGCTTTGCACATCAGCGACAAAAATTCGGTTTCATCCTGTTCGGTCACAGCCGGACCGCAACAGTAAAGGATCATCCCCTCGCCAACCGCAGCAGGGGTATTCGGCATAATACGTATACAACGGTCGCAGCCGACCGCGCCGCTGATCTCTTCCAGAGAAACACCGGCCGCCATCGTCACGATCACCGTATCGTCCTGAATGATATCTTTCAGTTTTTGTGCCACTTTCAGGATCACATTCGGTTTGACCGCCAGGAAAACAAAGCGTGTATCAGCCGCCAGTTTTTCCAAATCAACGACTTCCGCACACGGCAATTTTTCTTTCAGCATTTCGGCTTTTTTTACATCGGTATCGCAAAGTGCGATCTGCTCCGAACTGCCGTATACGGCGGTCGCCAACGCGCCGCCCATATTTCCCGTACCGATAAATCCTGCACTGTATTTCATATTCTTCCCTCGTTATCTGATATTTCCGTTTCCGCGGATCACATATTTATAAGTTGTCAGTTCCTTTAATCCCATCGGGCCGCGCGCGTGCAATTTTTGGGTGGAAATGCCCATTTCACAGCCCAGTCCGAACTCTCCGCCGTCGGTAAAGCGTGTCGAAGCGTTCACATAGACCGCCGCACTGTCCACAGTACGGCAGAATGTTTCCGCCGCCGACGCGTCTTCGGTAACGATCGCCTCGCTGTGATGCGTAGAATGCGCTTCGATATGGCGCACCGCGCCGTCAACACCATCTACCGCGGCAACCGCTAAAATATAATCCAGAAATTCGGTATCGAAATCATCGACCGATGCCTTTACTGCGTTTTCCGCCACGGATGCGCAAAATTCGTCCATACGCAGTTCGACCCTGCCGGACAGCCGTTTTTCAAGCAAAGGAACGAATTCCGCGGCGACCGCGCGGTCGATCAGACAAACCTCCGCCGCATTACAGACTGACGGGCGACTGGTTTTGGCATTTTCAACGATATTCAGCGCTTTATCGAAATCAGCGTTTTTATCCACATAGATATGGCAGATACCGGTCCCGGTTTCCACGCACGGAACCGTCGCGTTTTTGACGCAGGCATCGATCAGCCCTTTTCCGCCGCGCGGGATCAGCAAATCGATGTAACCGTTCCCTTTCATCAACTCGTTTGCGCTTTCCCGGCTGATATCCTCGACCAGCATTACGGCATTTTCCGGCAATCCGGCTTTTTGCAATCCCTGCCGCAGCGCGTCGGTAATGGCAAGTGCGCTGTTATGTGCTTCTTTTCCACAGCGCAAAATACAGGCATTGCCGCTTTTGATCG
>JAZUFP010000271.1:0-6642 GCA_045640765.1 Acutalibacteraceae bacterium | reverse complement strand
CTTTACCCGACGCTGTAACACGGCGGCTTTCCGAAAACCGGCCAGTGTACAACTGCAAAACAGCAGGATCATGCCGCACCATTTAACGACGGAAGCCACGTTTCAACTCCTGCACGGAAAAGGACTGATAGGGCGCGCCGATCTTTTCCGGAAGCAAAACCACCCGGCTGATCGCACCGCTGTTCAGCAACGCACGGGTGACCCGGCGGCGCATCAATTCCCGTTTTTCACCGATATGCGCCGTTGTCAGCACGGTAACACCGGCGTTCATACTGTCAGCAACGCATTGCAGTTCCGCTGCCGTACCGATCTCGTCAAACGCGATGATCTGCGGATACAGCGTACGCAGGGCGACCTGTGCGCCGGACGCTTTGTCGGGAGTCAGCAAAACGTCGGTATTTTCCCCGAGATCGTTGCCCGATATACCGCCGCAGCTGCCCGAAAGTTCACCGCGGCTGTCCACCACGGCGACCCGATACAGTTTTCCCGCCGAGCCGTTGGACAACAACCGGCACAGATCCCGCAAAAGGGTCGTTTTTCCGCTGCCCGGCGGACCGCAAAGCAACATTCCGCCGCCGTCGAATTCTTCCAGCAATGACAGCGCGCAGTCGGGGAATTCCCGCGCGATGCGGATATTGACCGACGAAATTTCCCGCAGCCCGCCGTTTGGAGTCACCGTACCGCAAAGACCCGCGCGGTGACCGCCCGTCATCATGACGTATCCTTCGCTGATCTCGGCGGCGTGCGCGTAAACCGAATCGTGACACAACAACCGGAAACTTTCTTCCAGATGTTCCGCCGAAGCCAGTAAAAGTTCCGCCGAATAACCGTCGGTCAAACGCCCGTTTTTCAGCACGAACCAAGTCTTGCCCTCTACCGTCAGCGCGACCGGTTTTCCGGCACGCAGGCGGATCTCCTGCGCCGCCGATTTGACCGAAAGCGGTAAAAATTCCAACGTGCGCCGCAGATCGGGCGCGACCCCGTATAATACACTGTCGAAGCGTTCCGCCCCGTCCATAGGACCACCCTTTCCGAAAAGCCCGTCCGCTTTTCTGTTTTAACTTATGCGCGGTTTGTCCGGAATAGAACAAAAGAACACGGAGCTGTCCGTTCGGACCGTTCCGTGTTCTTGATTCAGGAATATTTTTCAGCGTAATAATCTTCCCACGCGCCGTTGCGGTTTTTGGTGACCGCGCACACCGTCGCGCGCAAGTCCTCGTTCAGCACGCCGGGCGGCACCCGCCATTCCCAGTTTTCGTGTCGGGTCCCGGGGCGGTTCATCCGGGCGGTGGCATCGGCTTCCAGCCAGTCCTGCAAGGGAATGATCACCCACCGTGCGCGGGAACGCATGGCCATGGCGATCATCCGCAATGCCGCTGATTCACCCTTTAACGGTGCCATGCGGTCAAAAAACACCCGTTCCCGCAGCGGGGCTTTTTCGTACCAGCCCATGACGGTGTTATTGTCATGCGTGCCGGTATAACAAACGCAGTTTTCGTCAAAGTTCGGCGGCAAAAATGCGTTTTGCCACCCCGTACCGAAAGCAAACTGCAATACCTTCATATTCGGAAAACCCGTCTGTTTCAACAGTTCGGTCACCGCCGCTTCCTCTCCGCCGAGATCTTCGGCAATGACCGCCGTGTGTCCCAATGCCCTGCCGGCCGTCTGCCAGAACGAATACCCCGGTCCGTTTTCCCACGAGCCCAGTCGGGCGTCCGGCGCGCCGTACTGTACCGAATAATAACTTGCGAACGCCCGGAAATGATCGATACGTACCGCGTCGTACAGCGTGGCGCAATGGCGCAGACGATCCTGCCACCAGCGGTATTTCATTTTCCGCTGATATTCCCAGTCGTATATCGGATTGCCCCATAACTGTCCCGTTTCGGAAAAACGGTCGGGCGGCATTCCCGCCACACGCAGCGGCAGCAGTTGGCGGTCCAGTCGGAAACATTCCGGATTTTGCCAGACGTCGGCGCTGTCCAGCGCGACATAAAACGGAATATCCCCGATCAACTGCACGCCGGATGACGCGGCGTACCGTTTCAGCGCAAAGAACTGGCGGTAAAACAGAAACTGTGTCACCTTATAAAACCGGATTTGTTCACGGTGGGTGGCGCGGAACGCCTCGATCGCGGACGGGTCACGGTATTTCAGCTCTTCGGGGAATTGCCGCAGCGTGCCGTACGTTTCGGCAATGGCGGCAAAAAGCGCGTAATCTTCCAACCAGTGATTCTTATTGACAAAGCGGCGGTATGCCCATTCGGATTCATCAAAACGCTCGACCGCCATTTCCAGCATCGGCAGTTTGATTTTTTTCGCCGCGTCATAATCGGTACGGCAGTACGATTCCCGGATCGGCAATTCCAGCGTTGCCAGCAAACCGTCCTTGACCAAAAAATCCAGATCAATATACAGAATTTCCCCGGCAAAGCAGGATGCCGAGCGATAGGGCGAATGATATTCATCGACCGGGCCCAGCGGCAGCAGCTGCCAGTAATGCTGTCGGCATTCCGCCAGAAAATCGACAAACCGGTAGGCGCACTCCCCCAAAGAGCCGATCCCGTACGGTCCCGCCAGCGATGACAGCGCCAGCAGAATGCCGCTTTCCCCTTTATCCCTTGACCGCACCTGCCGCCACTCCTTTGATAATATACTTCTGACAGGTCAGATAAAATACAATGACCGGAACGATGCTCAACACCAGCATTGCCATCATCGCGCCCATATCGACCGAGCCGTAACCGCCTTTCAGATACTGAATGGCGATCGGGATGGTTTTATAATCACTGCCGATGACCAGATTCGGCAGCAGATAATCGTTCCAGATCCACATGGTATTTAAGATCGCCACCGTGATGGCAGTCGGCTTCAAGATCGGAAAAACCACACGCCAAAAGGTCGTAAAGGCATTGCAGCCGTCAATCGTCGCCGCTTCCTCGATACCGCGCGGCACCGACTTAATAAATCCAGAAAACAGAAAAACAGACAGTCCCGAGCCGAAGCCCAGGTAGATCAGTATCAACCCGACGGGGTTATCCAACCGAAGCACATTCGCCATGCGGGACATGGTGAACATGACCATCTGAAACGGAACGATCATGGAAAAAATGAAAAGGTCGTACAGTGCCGCCGTATACCATTGCCTGATACGCACCAAAAACCATGCCGTCATCGACGTAAAGATCAGTATGACCGCTACCGAGAAAACGGTCACGAACACCGACCAGCCGAACGCCGAAAAAAATCCGGTGTCGGCAACGCCTTTCGTATAGTTTTCCGATCCGGAAAAGGTATTCTTGTCCGGCAGAACGAACGGTGTCTGACTGATGGAAAACTTGGTTTTGAACGAATTCATCAGTACGATCAGTACGGGCGCCGCAAACAGAAAGGCAAGCGCCAGCAGTAAAATGAAAATCAACGCATCCGCCGCGCGTTTACGCATCAGTTTTCCACCTCTTTCCGACGGGTCAGATACAGCTGCGCCAACGCGATCAGCGCAACGATCACGAAAAAGACCACGGCTTTTGCCTGCCCGACCCCCTCATAGCCGATCCTGCCGTAGAAGGTACGGTAAATATCCAGTGCCAGCATCCGTGTCTTTTCGGCAGGCGCGCCGGCGGTCAGCGCCAGGTTCTGATCGAACATCTTGAACGAATTGGTGATCGTCAGAAACAGACAGATCGTGACCGACGGCATGACCGACGGCAAAATCACGTGGCGCAATACTCCGACGGCGTTGGCGCCGTCCACGCGCGCCGCTTCGATCAGTTCCCCCGACACACTCTGTATACCGGCGATATAAATGATCATGACGTACCCGATCATCTGCCAGTTCATCAGGATCAGCAAACCCCAAAAGCCGAATTTCGGATCGGACGTGATCGAGTAATGATAACGGTACAGCACCCCGTTGATGATCAACTGCCAGATATACCCCAGCACGATACCGCCGATCAGATTCGGCATGAAGAAAACCGTTCGGAACAGATTGGTTCCGCGAATGCCCCGCGTCAGCAACAGCGCCAGCGCGAAACCGAACAGATTGATCGTCAGCACCGACAGAACGGAAAACCGCACGGTGAACCATAACGCACCGCCGAACACCGAATCCCCGCCGAAGATCCGTTTATAATTGGCCAGCCCCACAAATACCGCATCGTTGACCGTACGGAAATCACAGAACGACAGATACAGTCCCACGACAAAAGGGATCAGAAAAGCAATACAGAATGCGGCAAAAGTCGGCAGCAGAAATATCCAAAACCAGCGTTTGATCGAACGTTCCATTAAGCGCGTTCACTCTTCCATCTGTTTTTCACGGTCGTGATAATATCCTCAAAAACATTGTTCCCCTGTGCGTATTCCAGCAAAGAAGCACCGACCGCGCTTTTGAATCCTTCGCCGGGGAACGCGTTGAAGACCCACGGAACGGTTTTCAGTTCATCGTCTTTCATATAACGAACCACCTCACGCGCTAACGGATCGCCCGGCAGTTCATTTTCCGTAAAGGTCGAAAACGGCGTGATAAAATCCAGTTTTTCGGTGACGTATTTTTTGCCCGTTTTGCTGCTGAAAAGCCAGTCCAGAAAAGCCAGCGACGCTTTTTTCTGATCCGCGTCGGCGTTTTTGTTGATGGCCAGATAATTTTCCGTACCAATGCAGAGTCCCTGCGTTTCCTCCCCGGCGATACCGGTATAAATGGGCAGGAATTTCACGTCATCCTCTTTGACCGTGTTTCCGTTCACCTGACTGATCTGCGACCACGCCCAGTTACCGTTCTGCACCATAGCGACCTTGCCGAGCGCGAATTCCGCCATGGAATCGGCGGTCGATTTCGCCCCCAGCGCGGTTTTTGGTGTCAGCGAGTTGTTCAGGTACAGATCAAATGTTTTGCGATAATTTTCGGCATATAAGAATGCGACCTCTTTAGAGCGCAGACCGGCAAGTGTCGGATCATCGTAATCGTCATTCTGATCGAATTCATAATATAACGGTACGTTCAGCAGATGGGTCTGCCAACGCCAATCCTCCCCGCCCGCCAATGAAGTGGAGGCGAATACGCCTTCGATTTTCAACTCTTTTTTGTGGGCAGTCATATCCTCGACGACCGCTTTCAGCGTGTCGAAATCATTGATCTCACCGATATCGTTGACCTTTTTCTGCCGGTCTTTCAGCGCGAAATACCGGCGCAGGATCCCGGCGTTGTAAATAATGCCGTAACCTTCCACAACGTAAGGAATACCGTATACACCATTCCCGTCCGTCACCGCCAGCGATTTATCGGTTAAATAGGAATACAGTTTGCTGTCCGAAAGATCGGCGCAGTAGTTTTTCCACGACTGGTAGCCGATCGGACCGTTGATCTGGAAGATGGTCGGCGCATCGGATTTGGCGATTTCCGACTTCAAGGTCTGTTCATAGGTATTTGCCGCCGCCGTGACGACCTTGACGGAAACTCCGGTTTCCTTTTCATAATCTTTTACAAGCGTTTCGTATACACTTGCCGCTTCCGGCTTAAAATTCAGAAAATAAACCGTTGATTTTTTCTCCTTGCCGCACCCCGCAAGCGTGACCGAAAGCGTACCGATCAACGAAACGCACAGGATTGCCGCCAAAATTTTTCTTTTCATAAAAAGTCCTCCCAAGCAATAAATTCTTTTCCTATTCTGTGCATATAGCGCGGGTTTCATACGAAACGGGAACTTTTTTTGAAAAAAAATAAAAAACAACCGATTTTTTTCAATTTTTGCTTGACATTACCCGTCGGTTATGGTATATTATTTAGGCGCTCGAAAATGCTGGTGTAGCTCAGTTGGTAGAGCAGCTGATTTGTAATCAGCAGGTCGGGGGTTCAAGTCCGTCCACCAGCTCCATTTTTCGGACGGGCGGAAAAACAAAATATGGGAGAGTTCCCGAGTGGCCAAAGGGGACAGACTGTAAATCTGCTGGCTTCGCCTTCGATGGTTCGAATCCATCCTCTCCCACCATAAAAGGTAGTCAATTCTGATACAATGTGTCAAAGTTGACTATCTTTTCTTTTATGCACTCCATAAATACGGAGAAAGTCTTCAAATAGGCGTTTTCTTTGCGACTTTCACACTTTTACTATATAAACCAAAAGGTCCGTCAGATTCCACTGGCGGGCCTTTTTGCTATCGTTCAAATAATCATCGGATTTTTTGAAAATGTAATCGTGTGAAAATTGAAAGTAATCGTGTGCAAGTCAAAAGTAAAAGTATGAAAGTCAATTCGTAATCGTGTGAATGTGAAAAGTCAACATACTCGATTATCGAAAATTCCATAAAATAAAAGCCTTTAAGCGTTGCATTATGAAAAGCAGACCTTTTATAGACATAAGTTTCCGGACCAAGGAAAACGCTCGACTTTTACAATCGAGCGTTTTGTAATAATTAGGATAATAAATTATGCGATTTCCTTGTTTCCTGGGATATTTGCAATTTCGGTTACAAGTGGTTCTTGTTGCGAGTTGTTTTCCTGTTTGCCAAGAGGAGTATTATTATTTGCAAGATATTTTTTAAGTCTTACTAAATCTCGTATATCCAAAACGCCATCGCCATTTGCATCAAGAACCTCACTGTATTCCGAATCCGTAAGTAATGCTTGTCGTAAAACAATCAA